>CAYNFA010000014.1:0-17796 GCA_964396345.1 uncultured Thalassobaculum sp. | reverse complement strand
ATCGGCCTCGCCCTCTTTCGGCCGGCGGGCCCAGGCCCCGGCCAGCGCGTGAACCGCCTCACCCGGCAGCCGCTCGCCACGGCCGGTCGGAAGCGCCGCCATCAGCCCGTTGACCGCGCGGTACAGGTCGGCCCCACCGCCTTCCGCCAGCACCAGGGCACGCCCGATGCTGCCTTCCGCCAGCCGCGTCAGAACATCAGCGTCCGCACCGTCGAGCTCGGGGCGGGCGCGCCCGAGCAGGTCCAGGACAACGGTGTTCGCGAGCGGCTGGAGGACCAACTTCCGGCAGCGAGACCGGGTTGTGGGAAGCATCGCGTTAAGGGCATTTGATATGAGAATTATCAGGGTTTTAGGTGGTGGTTCTTCGAGTATTTTGAGAAGTGCATTTTCGGCGCTGCGATTCATCCGCTCCGCCTCGTCGACGACCGCGACCCGCCACCCGCCCTCGCCGCTGCGCAGCCGAAACCTGGCGTCGAACTCGCGGACCTCGTCGACCCGGATGACGGCGCTCATCCGGTCTTTGTCCTTCTCCATTTGCCGGCGACGCACGATCCGCAAATCCGGATGACTCTCCGCCGCCACCAGGCGCGCGGTGCGGGATGACGGATCGATTGCAAGCCCGAGGGGTGACGGCTCAGGCCCGAACAGGCCCTCGCCGCCGCCGGCCTCGGTGACACCGCCGGCCAGGGCAAAGCGCGCGATCCGGAACGCCAGCGTTGCCTTGCCGATCCCTGGCGGGCCGGCGATCAGCCAGGCGTGCGGCATGCGCCCTGAGTTCCAGGCGTCGAGCACAACCTTCTCGGCCCACTCATGGCCCAGAAGTTCGGAGTTCGCGGCCGCGGGCGGCAGACCGGCCGACGGCTCATGATCGGCGCTCATGGGCGCACGCTTAGGCGTTCCGACACCGCCGCTGCGATTGCCGCGGCGACCGCATCTGCAGGCTTTCCGGCATCGACGATGGCGCAGCGACCTGGCTCTTGCTCTGCGATGCGGCGAAAGCCGTCGCGGACGGCGGCGTGAAACGCCTCCCCCTTGCGCTCGAAGCGTGTCTCGGTGCCGTTCTTCCCGCCGTGGGCGCGTTCAAGCCCTATGTCAGGAGCAAGGTCCAGGACAATCGTCAGATCGGGCCGGGTGCCGTCGACAGCGGCGGCGATCAGAGCCTGGAGCGTGGCCGTCGGCACGCCGCCAGCGTAGCCCTGATAAACGAGGGTGGAGTCCAGGAAGCGATCGCAGATCACCCAGCGACCGGCGGCGAGCGCCGGACGGATCGTCCGCACCACATGGTCCCGGCGAGCGGCGTTCATGAGCAGCGCTTCGGTGGCGGCGTCCCATCGTCCCGGCTCACCGGTAACCAGCAACTCTCGGATCTGCTCAGCACCGGGTGATCCCCCCGGTTCGCGCGTCAGGAGACAGTCGAAACCCCGCTCAACGAGCCATGACGCCAGCCGTCGGGCCTGGGTGGACTTGCCCGCTCCCTCGCCGCCCTCAAGCGTAATAAAGCGGCCGCGCGCGGGTGTTTCAGCCACCCGTGCCCCAGATCATGTGCCCAAGCGCCGAGCTGATCCGCCCGAACGGCCCGAGTTGATCAACGGAAGCACCCGCATAGAGCGGAAACGTGTGATCCGGTGAATCGGGCGCGGCTACCCGAAGCATCGCGATCGGCTGGCCGGCGACGATCGGGGCGGGGATCGGGCCCGGATACTCGACCGTCACGGTCATCTCCCGACGCGCGGCCCGTCGCACTGTCAACTGGATGTCGCGGTCGGTGACGAGTGGAATGGTCGGCCGGTCGCCGAGCCAGACCTCGGCGTTCTCGACCGGGGCGCCAGCCTTCGCCAGGTTGATGTTCTCGAACTCCCGGAAACCCCATTCGAGCAGCCGCTCGGACTCGTCGGAGCGTGCCCGAACGCTGTCGAGGCCGTTCACCACCAGGATCAGCCTTCGGTCGCCGCGCTTGGCGGTCGCGGTCAGGCCATAGCCGGCGGTTTCGGTGTGCCCGGTCTTCAGGCCGTCGGATCCCATGTTCTTGTAAAGCAGAGGGTTCCGGTTGCCCTGCTTGATGTTGTTGTAGGTGAACGTGGTTTCAGCGTAGAGCGGGTAGTAGTCGGGGAACCGGCGGATCGTCTCGGCGGCGAGAATGGCCAGGTCATGCGCCGTCATGTGGTGCGCCGGGTCCGGCCACCCCGTTGAGTTCCGGAACACCGAATCCTGAAGACCGATCTCGCGCCCGCGCGTCGTCATCAATTCGGCGAAGGCCTCCTCCGAACCGGAAATCGCCTCGGCGAGGGCAATGGTCGCGTCGTTGCCTGACTGGACGATCACGCCCATCAGGATGTCGGACAGCAAGACCCGGCTGCCGACCTCGACGAACATCTTCGAGCCACCCTTGCGCCAGGCTGTCTCCGAGATCGGGATCTCGTCGGACATCTTTATGCGACCTTGCTGGAGGCGCTCGAACGCCAGGAACACCGTCATGATCTTGGTCATCGACGACGGCGGCATCGCCTTGTCCGCGCTCTTCTCGAACAGGATCTGCCGCGTGTCATAGTCCATCAGGATCGCTTCCCGCGCCTCGGTGTCGAGCGCGAACGCGGATCCGGGCGATCCGGCGAACCAGAGCGTCGCGGTGACCAGGGCGGCCCAGAGGATTGCCAGCGGCGGACGGCGGCGCTTCACGGTTTCTATCCTCCTTGATCCTGCGGGAACTGGTCTGTGACTACCCTGGATTTACGGAAAAACTTGGGCACTCCGGCACTCATTCGACGATGATGCGTGCGCCCGGGTAGCCGGAGGCGATTACCCGCTCCAGCACCGGATCGGCGGCGGTCACATTGGCCATTGGTCCGATACGAACCCGGTAGAATGTCCGCCCGGCTACCATCGCCTCCTGCATCCTGGATGGGCCAAAGCTCCGCATCCGCTCGGACAACCGACGGGCGTTGTCCCTGCTCTCGAAGGAGCCCACCTGAACCCAGATATCGCTCGGCCCAACGGGAACGGTTTCGACGGTCCCGGTCGGCGGGCCGCCGGTCACCAGTGACGCCGTTGCGGACGCCCCGGCGTCGGAGCGCGGAACGACGACCCGGCTGCCCGGCCGCGGCGCAGGGGATGAGGCCGCGCCAGCCGGGGCTTCAAGCCCACTGACCTGCACCGGCGGAGACGGCACTGCCGACGGGACCGGCGCCGGCATCGGATCGGGTCGGGCGGAGGCGAGAATCACGCCGGACGCGCCGCCGCGGGCAGCGATCTGCTCCCGCCTGCTGTCCTCGGGCAAGATCTCGACGCGCACCTTGCCGGTCCCCTCACGTTCCATGCCCAACAACTGCGCCGAGCGTCGGCTCAGGTCGATGATGCGTCCATGGGCGAACGGTCCGCGGTCGTTGACCCGCACCACCAGCGATCGTCCGTTGGTGAGGTTCGTCACCCTGACCACGCTCGGCAGCGGCAGCGTGCGGTGAGCTGCGGTCACGTCGTTCTCGTCGAACACCTCGCCGTTGGCAGTGCTGCGGCCGTGAAAACCGGGGCCGTACCAGGAGGCAATCCCGGTCTCGGCGTAGTCCCAATCCTCCTTGGGGTAGTACCAGACACCGGTGATCTGATAGGGGTTGCCGAGTTTGTACGTCCCGGTCGACAAGGGCTGGTCAGCGCCCTTCGCCTGCTTGGCGGTATTGACCAGCAACTCGGTCTCGGCGCAGCCGCCAAGCACCAGCGCGCAGGCGACCGCAAAGGCGGCGCCGACAGCCCCGCGCGAATGGCGCATCCCGAACCCCTCACCCATGTATCTTGTGGTTCCGTCGTAACGCTATGCTAGATGTCGCAGGTTACCGCGCATCGAGGGCATCGGCAAGGGTGCCAACCGCGACTGCGAAGTAGGTCGAGCGGTTCCATTTCAGGATCACCTCGAAGTCTTCATAGGCGGCGAAGTGGCGCGCCTTACCGCTGCGCTCGACCACCTCGACGATGCCGGCCGGAATATCCCGTGCCGGCAGGGCGCCGCCGTCCACCTGCCGCACGCCCAGTTCCTGCCACTGCGGCAACGGCTTCTTGTTGGGAAGGCCGATCAGGCTGCGGTCGAACCCGGCGGGCAGCGTAACCTCACGACCCCAGGTCTGGTCATGGCGCCAGCCGGACTCCGAAAGGTACCTGGCGATCGACGCGAACACGTCGGGCAGGGTTCCCCAAATGTCCTTGTTGCCGTCGCCGTCGTGGTCGACCGCGAAGCGATGGAAACTCGATGGCATGAACTGGTTCTGCCCCATGGCGCCGGCCCACGAGCCCTTCATGGCGGCTGGCTCGATATGGCCCTGCTCGAGGATGTCGAGAGCCAGCATCAACTCCTTTCGGAAGAACGCGCTGCGTCGGCCGTCGTAGGCCAGCGTGGCGAGCGCCGCCACCACCGAGAAATTCCCGGTGATCCGCCCGAAATCAGTCTCTATGCCCCACAGCGCGACGATGAAGCGCTTCTGAACCCGGTATTTCGCTTCGATCTCGTCAAGCAAGGGAGCGTGCTGCTGCAGGAGACGGCGGCCGGTGTCGATCCGGGCCTGGTTGACCACCCGCGACATGTACTCGTCGAATTTCAGCCTGAACTCTGGCTGGTTGCGGTCGAGCTCGATCACCCTCGGGATTGGCGCAACGCCCTTGAGGGCGGCATCGAGCGTTCGCTCGGATACGCCGCGCCTGCGTGCCTCCTCGCGGACACCCGACAGCCACTGCTCGAATGGCGGCGGCGAGGCGGTCGCCGCGCCGGGCGCGACGAGGCAGAACGCCAGCAGAACCAATACCAGGAGGGAGGCGGCGCGTGGCGGCTGGGCGAAGGGGCGATCGGTGGCAATGCGAAACACGGCGCTACTCCTGGACTCGACCGAAACGCTCCCCCGTCTCTGTCTTGCACGCCCGGCCCCGAGCATCAACGGCCAGGGAAAGCGCCCGCACGCCAGCCTGTTGGGCTGTGCAGCGCTGTATCTCCTCGGTCAACGGCGGCGCGAATCGGTGGCGGGCGTCAGCGACGGTCGCCGCGCGTCGCGTCGAGCGCCTGCGGACGGTGGGTAACCCGGGCGCTGATGATCAGGTTGACCGCGCCGTCGTCGGCGCAGCACGGCAGCAGCATCGACTCGTGGCGCCAGATCCGCCGGTCGATGACCCGCTCGCCGTTCTCGTGAAGCGCCTGCCGGCGGCCGACCACCCGTTGGTAGGCCTCGTCGAGATAGGCCCGCATTCCCTCTTCGGGTACCTCGTCGAGGTACCGGCCCGTCATCTCGTACCCGAGATGTTCGGTGACCGCGCCGGCGACCAGCCTGAAGCGGAAGCGGCGGGTAGCCTGCTCGACGTCGATCAGACTCACCAGCCCGATGGCGTAGCGAAAATCCAGCGGATCGAGGTGCGCCCTCCCGGGCGGACGGTCGGAAATGTGCCGCGAGAGCCAATACTGGTAGAGCCGATGCAGACGAAGGTCCCGAAGGTCGGCTTCCTGGAGATCGTTCACTGTACCTCGTGCCGCGCTGTCGACGCCCAGCCGTCTCATAGCCGGCGGTTCGTAGGTCCGCCGGTTCCCGGAACGTCATCGTTGAAGATGCTGCCGCCATCCGCCCAGATTCGCAAGCAGCAAGCCGTCCACCAACCATCTGGCCGTGAAAGACTGGTTGGACCACCTTCCAGGCGTACCGCTGGAGACCGGTTTGCCGGTAGTTATACCGTTCACCCAAACAATCCGCGGGCAGCAGACGATGTCGCCGGACTTCCGTACCTTTGCCCGCCGCAACCTCTCGCGGGTGCGGTTTACCGCACCGGGCTACTGCTTCATGTGGTGTCTGATCAGCGCCGTATGGCTTTCGGTGGACGGCATCGCGGAAGCCGGCGAGACCGATCGCGGGCCGGTTCTGCGTGGCGCCTGGCTGGCCGAGGGCGTCGGGGTGCTCGGCCCTGTCGATCCGGCGAGTTCAGCCGGCGGCGGGGTCGATCTCAGGCTGCTGGACGCGGCAGGCCGGCGGGCACAGTTGGGCTTCTCGCTGCACCGGCTCGATCCGGCCGGCGTGGCGGCCGCCTTCGCGTCGGGCACGCTCGATTTCGCGCTTCCGGCGCAGATGCCCCCGAACCAGGCGGCTGGGGTCCAGTTCTCCCGTCCCTACGCCGTTCGCACCGACGTCCTGCTCTGCGGGCCCGACCTGCAGCCACTCACGGGAACGGGGGCGAGTGCCCTACGAGAAGCGCTTGCTCGCGACTGGCGCCTCGGCGCCGGAGCCGGCAGGAGTTACGGCCCCGAGCCCGACGCCATCCTGGCCGAAGCCCACGGTCGCGGTCTGGTCCGGTGGGAGCGGAGCGACTCCGAACTGGTGGAGGCATTGTTGTCGGGCGACACCCAGTGCCTGCTCGTCCCGCGCCTCGCGCTGATGACGTCGCTCTCGCAGCGGCCTCGGGTCGAGACCTTCCTAGACTACCAGCGCATCACCCTCGGCGAGGTGCAGCACCACATCCTGTTCAACACCACAACCGTCGACGCCGCCACCATCGCGTCTGTCGACCGGGCCTTGCTGGCGCTGCAGGAGGAAGGGGCCGTGGATGAACTGCAGCGGAGCGCGGCACGGCCGATACTTCTGGGCTTCGCCGTGGCGACGGCCTGGTTCTCATGGATCGATATCATCGGCACCATAGCCTTCGCGCTGTCCGGCGTGCTGATTGCCCGGGCGGAGGGCTATTCCCTCCTCGGTGCCCTGGTTCTCGCGGCCCTGCCCGCCGTGGGCGGTGGCGTGCTGCGCGACCTGCTGGTCGGCCGCGAGCCGATCGGCATACTGGCCAGCCCGCTTCCGCTCACGCTGGTCGTCGTCACCGTACTGGCCGCTAATCTCTTTTACTTCCTGCGCGACCGGCTCGACGCACTCCTGCGACGGCTGGCTGGCCGTCGTCTCGACTCCGATCGCTGGCCGCGCTGTCTGCGGTTCCGCAACTTGCTGGAACTGACCGACGCTATCGGATTGGCCGCCTTCACCGTTCTCGGCGTGGTCGTGGCCGGTCGATTCGGCGCCGAGCCGCTGTGGCTCTGGGGGCCACTCTGCGCGGCGCTGAGCGGAGCCGGTGGCGGCATTCTCCGAGACATCCTGAGGGTCGGCTACAACAACCCGGCGCTGCGCACATCCTTCTACGCCGAAGTATGCCTCTGTTGGGGGTTCCTGCTCTCGCTGGCCGTCCTCTACCTGCTGACCGAGGATCAGGTGCTGCTGCTGCGCGTCAGCGTCATCGTCACCGTCCTGGGCGCGTTCGCCACCCGCCTCCTGGTTGTGCGCTACAACGTGCGCAGCCCGCGCTTCTAGGTCACCGCTTGCAGGTTGGCCTCGCCTTGCGTATCGATGCCGCGGCTCTGACAATCGTCGGACGCGGGGTGCCGCTTCGGCCCCCTCCCCGACGGCTCAAGACGCCTTGACTTGCCTAGCGGGACGGGTGGCCGAGTGGTTTAAGGCAGCGGTCTTGAAAACCGCCGGGGGTGAAAGCCTCCCGTGGGTTCGAATCCCACCCCGTCCGCCATTTTACTTAGAGGCAGGCGTGTCGCTCTCAAGACGACGCGGATTTCCGTTGTGAGGGCCGGAGCAAGAGGTAGAACCGAAGCGTCGCCTCGCCAACCGTCAACTCGCAGCGCCGCCGGTAGACCCGAAAGGGTTCGAAGCCACTACCGGCAATCCAACGGTCGCCTCGAACCCCGAAGCGGCGCCTCGACGAGGTGATCTTAGAACCAGCGGGCTTCCGACGCGATCGGCGATAGCGGCGGCGATGGCGAGCCCGAGCCCGCTTCCGTCGGTTCTTGCGCCGGCTCGCTCGAAGCGGGTTGTCAGGCGATCGAGTTTCTCGGGGGGCAGCACGGGCCCATCGTTTGCGACGATCAACTGGCCATCCAGAGTCAGCGTCACGTAGACCGGAGTTGCCACCGCGCCTTGACGCAGTGCGTTATCAACCAGGTTTCGACAGAGTATCCCGAAGGCGTCGGGATCAAGGTCCGACATCACCGGCATGTCAGGCAGCGTCAGCGCGATACGGCTGGGTGCCACCGTTCGCGCAAGATCCTCGACCACGACTTGCGCGACGGCTCGCAGATCGGCGGTTCGATTGAGGCGAAGCTGTCCGCCCTCTGCTCTGGCGAGTTGCATGAGGCGTTCGGAAAGCCGTGCCAAACGTTTGAGCGTGACTTCGATGTCGGCGGCGCGCGCCCCGGCGGCGGGGTCGTGGGTTTCCGACTGCAAGCGCTGCGCCTGCGCGAGGGCGCCGGCCAATGGCGTGCGCAGCTCGTGCGCGGCGTTTGCCGCAAAGCTGCGCTCGGCATCGAAGGTGGCCTTGAGCCGGTCGAGCAGCCTGTTCAGCGTAACCGCAACAGGTGCGACCTCGGACGGGAGGTCACTGTTCGGAACCGGCGACAGATCGCGAGCGTTGCGAGCGTCAAGCCGATCGCGGAAGTGCCTCAGCGGGGACAGGCTCGCCCTGACGGCGAGAACGATGGACAGCAACGCAAGGGGCACCACGATCAGCAGGGGCAGCCCCAAACCCATCTGTATCTCGCGCGCAACGGCCGCGCGGTGTTCCAGTGGCTCAGCCACCGTGATCCTGATGCTCCCCTGCAGCGCCTCCTCGTTGAAGAACCTGTGGGTTGCGGTCCGGCTGAAGCCCGGCCCGTCATAGCCGGGGAACACCGCGGGTCTCCAGCGTGCGATTGCAGCAGAATACGCCCGCGGCACTGAAGGCGGAGGGTCGTTATGTCGAAGATGTCTACTGAACTTGGTGGGCCATGCGCTCAACGGCGCGCTATGCAGATTGTCTCACGATATATATAATTGATAATAAATAATAATTTCCATTTTAGTAGTATCCATTACCCTCTCTGGCACCGTTCTCCCTCAAAAATTCGGCCACCACTCCCGGGCACCTCGGCGACAGGTGGACGCTTGCGCGCAATCCCGTAAGGTACCCTCAAGTTGGCGCGTCGATGCCGACGCGTTTCGCGTTTTCCCCGGCCATGCTGAGCCCGGCCCGGCATCGGCAATCGTGGGCCATGATAGTCGTCTGAGTTCCACCACATGCTGAACAGAAGGGTTACTTTCCATGTCTGACATCACCAAGGCGGCGCTCGACACGGGCATTGCCAGCTTCATGGCCACGTCAGGGCGCATTCCCCCGTCCTATGAGGTCCTGATAGAGCACGCCCCGCAGGCGTTCGCAGGCTATGGCCTCATCCGCGACTTCGTCATGCGGTCGCCCGAGAACGGCGGTGCGCTCGACATCAAGACGAAGGAACTGATTTTCGCTCTGCTCGATACGCTCGCCGGGCAGAAGGAAGGCGCCATCGCTCACGCGAAGCTCGCCGTGAAGAACGGGCTGACGATGGCCGAACTGACCGAGGGTCTGGTGCAGGTCATCCTGGTCGGCGGCATCCCGACCTGGAACTCCATCGGCGTCGAAATCATAGCCGCCTGCAAAGCGGAGCAATGACGCGCTGCCCGTCAGAACATTACGTTGCCTTGCAGCGCCGCGCCCGGACTGTACAGTCGGGCGTCACCCGCACCGGTGCGAGATCGAACGTGTCCTCCGGCGAACCCGGTTACCCCGTTCCGGCCGACCTCGACGACGAGCGCTTTCGTTGGCTGTTCCAGTATTGGCTGGAGCGTCGTCAGGACGGCCGCCTGCCGGGCCGGCAGGACGTCGATCCACTCGACTTTCCGAAGCTGCTCGGCCGGATCTACCTGCTCGAGGTGGTGCGCGGCCTCGAGGTGGTGCGCGGCGACCAAAGCGTCCGGTTCCGGTTCCGGCTCTGGGGCACCAAGATCAGCGGCGTGTTCCGTAACGAGCACACCGGCCGCTGGCTGGAGGACGTCGCCGCACCGGGAACGCTGCCCGATCTTCAGCGCACCCTGATGACCTGCGTCACAGAGCGCCGTCCGTATTTCTGGAAACGAACGATGCCGCACGATGTTGCCGACTACGTGGCGACCCGTCGGCTGTTGCTGCCGCTGGCCACCGACGGCGAGACGGTCGACATGCTGTTCGGCCTGATCCTGGAAGACAGACAGGAACTCCGGCGTTAGATGGCACCGCTTCCCGGCCCTGTTCGGGCGCAGTGTCACCGCTGTCCGACCGGGTCCACCACCGAGCCGAGGGCCTGGGTGGCTCGGGCCGACTGGTCGTAGATCCCCAAGGCCCCGTGCTCAAGCTCACGCTCCAGGGCAAGCACAATCGCCGGAGGATCGGCCTCTTCCGGTACCCGGAACAATCCTATCCAATGCAGGAAGGCCCCGGCCGACTCGCGGCCGCTCAGCCACGAGACCGGGATCGCCAGGGTCAGCCCGACAATGATCGGCGCCAGCCAGGCCAGGGCTTCCAGGGACACCCAGCCGACGCCGATCGCCACCGCGACGCCGAGCAGCGTGTGCAGCCAGTGCACCCGCAGGATCTGCCGAAACGGCTCACCATCACCATCCCGGCGCTGCGCGCCCCACCCTGAACTGCGGCCGATCAGGATCTCGACCACGAACCGGGTGTGCAGCAGCATCATCACGGGCGCCACCAGGGTGGTGAGAACCAGTTCGAGAAGCGTGCTGCCGGCTAAACCCAAAAGCCCGCCGTGTCCGCGCCGGAGGGTCCGGTTGAGGGCGATGGCGGTCAGGCCGAAGGTTCGTGGCAACAGCAGCAGCAGCAGCGGCAGCCCGATCAGGATACGCAGGTCGGCGGTGCGCGGAATGATCAACGGTATCGGCCGAAAGATGTCGACAGTCTGCAGGACGTCGGTGGCCCCGAGGATCTGCACGGTACCCAAGACCAGGAACACCAGCCAGATTGGCGAGGCCAGATAGGCCATGACGCCCATCATGAAGTGGTAGCGGCTCATCCCGGCGAGGCCCTTGGCGGCCAGAAGCTGAACGTGCTGGAGGTTGCCCTGGCACCAGCGGCGGTCGCGCTGGGCGCTCGCAATCAGGCTCGGCGGCGGCTCCTCGAAGCTGCCCTGCCGGTCAGCCATCATGCGGACCTTCCAGCCGTCGGCGACCAGAAGGGCCGCCTCCACGAAGTCGTGGCTCATGATCTCGCCGCCGATCGGCGGCTTTCCCGGCAGGATCGGCAGCCCGCAGCTTGCCGCGAAGGCGCGCACGCGGATCATCGCGTTGTGCCCCCAGTAGCTGCAGGAATCCCCCATCAGGACGCCCAGCCCCTCGGCAATCGGTTGCCCCTGGACCGAGGTGGCAAATTGCTGGAGGCGACCGAACAGGGTCCGCGCGCGCACCGTCCGCGGCCAGGACTGCAGGAGCGCCAGCTTCGGATCGGCGTCCATCCGGTCTGCCATCCGGAGCACTGTTTCGCCGTCCATCAGGCTGTCGGCATCGAGCACCAGCATGTACTCGTAGTGCCCACCCCAGCGCTCGCAGAAGTCCTGGATGTTTCCGGCTTTGCGGCCGACGTTCTGGGTGCGGCGCCGGTAGAACACCCGTCCGACACCCTCGACGTCCCGCATCAGGGCGCTGCACGCCAGTTCCTCGCGCCGCGCGATCACAGGATCGCGGGTGTCGCTCAGCACGAACAGGTGAAATCCGGACAGCCGCCGTTCAGCGTCAAACGAGCGGTACATCGCCCGCAGCCCGGCGAACACCCGCTCGGTGTCTTCGTTGTAGATCGGCATCACCGCCACCAGACGCGGGCCGATCTGCGGCCCGTACCCGGAATCCTCACGGGCGCCGATCACACGCGCCAAGCGATGCCAGAACAAGGACGCCGCGCCGAGCGCGGCGATCCAGAAATTCGCGGCCAGCCAGGCGATCAGGATCGGGAAGATCACCAGCAGGGCGATCTCCACGGCGTTGAGGCGCATAGACGGGAACAACTGGCGGAACTCCAGCAGCGCCGCCGCCGTCGTCGTGATCACCAGGAACGCGAACAGAAGCCGGATCGACACCGTGGCCGCCGTGCTGCGTGTGGAAGCCGAGGGCTTATCTGATACAGGCATACGACCCTCTCATTCTGCGGTGACCTATTTCCGGCGCGTCGGGAATACTGGGCCGCCCCCTACGATCTACCGGCAAAGGTAGCCGCCCCAAGCGCACCGGCCCGCCAACGCGCAGCGGCCCGCGCGTCCGGGTCGGCTGCACCCGCTGACCGGTACGTCCCGCATGACCCCCTCGAACACCCGCAGGATTGCCGCAGCGATCCTGCTCGTCCTCGTTGCAACGGGATGCTCGAAAGTCTGCGAGACCGCGCCGAACCGGACCGCCACCGAACAATACCTGCTGTCGACCGCGACGGACCGGGCGGTCAGCCGCTTGTTCATCAAGCTGCCGGCCGGGACCAGGGTGTTCATCGACCCCAGCCGGTTCGAGTCCTACGACCGTGGCTACGCCATCGGCGCGATTCGCGATCGGTTTCTCGCCAGTGGCGTGCATCTCACCGACAACCGCAGCGACGCCCAGGCGGTGGTCGAGATCCGCTCCGGAGCCCTGTCGACCAACGAGAGCGAGGCGTTGGTTGGCCTTCCCTCGTTCTCGATCCCGATCCCATTGACGGGAGACCTGGATCTCCCGGAGGTCGCCATGCTGAAGCAGGTCCGGCGCCGGGGTTTGGCGAAGATCGGCTTCACGGCCTATTGGATCGAGAACGGCGCGCTCGCCGACCGCACCGATCCTGTCATCGGAGTATCCGGCTACAATGACTGGACGTTTCTCGGGATCGACTGGCACGACGGCGATGTGGTTCCCGACGAATTGCCCCCGGAGGCCCGGCGGCGCGACCATGAAAAGAACGGGTCCGCCGAAGCGGACCCGTGAGGCACAGGGCGGACGTTCACGTCGGGGCTCAGGGATGCCCCGCCCCATAGACCGCGTCCGGCCACACCTATTCCACCGGATGTCACAGATCGCTCGCATGCCACTGGTAGGTCCAGGTCTCGCTCAGGGCCCCACCGCGGTGCTCGAGGAACATCCGGAGGTCGACCACCTCCGCCCCCTCCGGCTGCAATTCGAAGCGAGCGCGCCACGCCCCCAGTTCCGCGATGTAACGCGCCGTCGGGCGGGCGACCTTGCCCCGGCTGGCGGTGATAACCGGGCGCACCGGTGCCGCGGGGTCAAGCATCAGCAGATCGCCGCCGACGAAATCGACCACGAAGGCGCGGTTGCGGCGGTCACGCTCGCGGCCTGGCGTGCCGGCCACGCCGATCCGCGTCGACATCGCCCGGGCAGGCGCCGGAAGTCGGTCCGGCATGACGGTTCCCCAGTGCATCCGGTACGCCAGTTCAGCCGGTCGGTCGGGTTGCGGGGGTTCCTCCGGGCGCCAGTAGGCAACGATGTTGTCGACCGTCTCGTCGACGGCGGGCAGCTCGACCAGTTCGATCCGGCCGGGGCCCCAGTCGCCGCGAGGTTCGATCCAGAGATTCGGCCGGCGCTCGTACAGCACCCGGTCGTCCTGGAAATGCGAGAAGTTGCGGTCGCGCTGCAGCAGGCCGAAGCCGCGCGGGTTGGTGTCGGAGAAGGCGTTGACATGAGCGGCCGACGGGTTGTGGAGCGGTCGCCAGATCCATTCGCCGGAACCGGTCAGCATGGAAAGCCCATCGGAATCGTGCACCTCGGGTCGAAAGTCGTCGCGCTGCCGGTAGTCGTTCTCGCCGTGCAGGTACATCGAGGTGATCGGTGCGATTCCAGCGCTGTCGAGGCGGGTGCGCGGAAATATCGCGGTATCGACGTCGATGACGGTGGTTCGCCCAGGCTGAATGACGAACCGATAAGCTCCGGCGGTGCTGGCGCTGTCGAGCAAGGCGAGCACGGTGAGGCTGCCGTCGCCCGCCGCCGGCCGGTGCAGCCAGAAGGCCCGGAACATCGGGAACTCCTCGCTGCCGAAGCGGGTCGTGTCGATCGCCAGGCCGCGCGATGAGAGACCGTAGTGGAGTTCGCCGCCGACGGCTCTGAAGTAGCTCGCGCCCAGGAACGAGGCGACATCGCGGTCCCAGTTAAGCCGATCGTACAACCGGAACCCAGCATACCCGAGCGCGCCTTCCTCGTCGACGGTCGGGCTCACATCGCCGTAGGTGAAACGCGCCGGATCGAAGCCGATGGGGTTCGTCTCCTCGCCGGCAATCTCGAAAATTCGAACGGGATACTGAAACAGCCCACCGGCATGGAAAAGTCCGACCTCGAACGGCAGGTCCGTCCCAGACCACAACCGTGCCTCCCGCGCCGAGCGGATGGCGAAGTATCCCTGATAGTCAAGCTTCGCGAAACGCTCCGGGACCCGCGGCGGGTCCTGGAAGGCTTCCCGTGCCATGCGCTCCGCCAGAGCCCGTACATCGGCATAGCTGCGCACTCGCCCGTACGTCGCGGCGGCGGTTTCGTCCGCCGCCCATACGGCGCGACCAAGACCCGCAGCGGAGACGCCCAACAGGACGCCCAGCATGGCGTCACGTCTGGTAATCGCCATCCACGTCACTCCAAAGTCGGGATCGAATGGCTGGCCGTCACCGATTCTCTCGACGGTACAGCCGCTTGCGGTCGCCGAACACCAACCATTCCTTATCACCGAGGTTCCGTGTACAAACCCGCCGGCCCGTATAAGGGGTCATTGCGGTGCAGCACGGGGGGAACCATATCTTGATCCGGCCGTTCGCCCACCAAAATCCTCGGAGACCGGTATGCCCGACGACGTGTTTCTTGCCACTGCTGATGCCCTGCTTCTTGATCCGCCGATCGGTGTGCCCGAATCCGCCCCTCTCGACATGCCGCGCCGGCGGATCCAGTTCCTTCCGGTCGATCTGACACGCGTGTCGTCGCTGGCTTTGCTGTTCGGTCGCCGACAGCAGGGCTCGGAGGCCGGTTGAGTCGCGAAGCCTTCATGCTGCCCGTCCGGGTGCCGAAGTGCCGCGGCGTTCCGGGCTGCGCCGCCGTGACGGCGTGCGGCTGATTGCCAGGCGCCGATTGTGCGCCCTAATCGTCGCCGGCTGATTTTGGGGGCCGCTACCGCTGGTGGTGGCCTTCTGCTTTCCAGCCCGGCCATCGCCTACCGTCCCCGCCCGGTTATCACGCATGGTGTGCAATGCGGTGACGTGGACGCGTCGAGCGCCGTGTTATGGGCGCGGTCCGACCGGCCGGCGCGCCTGCGGGTCGAACTGGCGGCGACGGAGACGTTTCGCAACCCTCGCCTGGTCATCGGCCCGGACGCCACCGTGGCGAGCGACTTCACCGTCAAGACGCTGATCGATGGGCTGCCTTCCGGTCAGGATGTCTTCTACCGGATCACGTTCGAGAACCCCGATGCCCCAGGCTGCTACTCCGAACCGGGGATCGGCCGGCTGCGAACGGGCGCTTCGGCTCGGCAAAACGTCACATTTTTGTGGACCGGCGACACCGCCGGCCAGGGTTGGGGAAGCAACCCCGACTGGGGCGGGATGCGGGGCTACGCGACCATGGCCTCGCAGGGTGCCGATTTCCTGATTCACTCCGGCGACGGGATCTACGCCGACGCACCGTTCGCCGCCGAACGGCGAACGCCGGACGGCCGGGTGTGGCGGAACCTGGTGACCGAGGCGACGTCAAAGGTGGCGGAGACGCTCGACGAGTTCCGCGGGTACTATCGCTACAACCTGTCCGACGAGAACATCCGGCGCTTCAACGCCTCGACCCCGGTCTTCGCCCAGTGGGACGACCACGAGGTCACCGACAACTGGTACCCGGGCGAAATCCTGCGGGGCGATCCTCGCTACACGGTGCAGAGCGTCGATCTGCTGGCGGCGCGCGCGGCGCGCGCCTTCCACGAGTACCAGCCGGTCCGCGGCCATCCCGACGAGCCCCGCCGGGTGTACCGGCGGATCGGCTACGGTCCCCTGCTCGACGTCTTCATGATCGACCTTCGCAGCTACAGAGGCCCGAACGGCCCCAACGATCAAGTGGCGGAGTCCGATGCGACCGCCCTTCTCGGGTCGGCCCAGTCGCACTGGCTGAGGCGCGAGTTGCTGGCGTCGCGGGCCACTTGGAAGGTGATCGCCTCCGACATGCCGATCGGCTTGGTTGTTCACGACGACTGGCGGACCAAGACCGGATCGGAAGCCATCGCGAACCGCGACGGTCCGCCGCGTGGCCGGGAACTGGAGGTCGCTAGTCTGCTCCGGTTCATCAAGCACAACCGGATCCGGAACACCGTCTGGCTTACCGCCGATGTCCACTACACCGCCGCGCACCGCTACGAGCCGGATCATGCCCTGTTTCAGGATTTCGAGCCGTTCTGGGAATTCGTATCGGGGCCGATCCACGCCGGGACATTCGGGCCCGCCGATCTCGACAACACGTTCGGCCCACGGGTGGTGTTCCAGGCGCACGCTCCCAAAGGTCAGGCGAACCTGCCGCCCTGGGAGGGAAGACAGTACTTCGGTCATGTTGCGATCGACGGGCAGAGCGGCGCGATGACCGTGACGCTCAAGGACATCGCCGACACCGCTCTCTGGTCGGTCATGTTGCTGCCAGAGTCAGGCTGACTGCGCCACGGCGCTCCCCGTCAGGTTCCTTCCGCGTAGGGCTTCAACGCGCACCAGATCGTCGTGTGGTGTGGCACGGGGACCCCGAGCGCCCTGCCCCGGCGCGCCACCAGTCCCGACAGACTGGCGATCTCGATGCGTCGGCCACGGGCGAGGTCGTGGTACATCGACGCGTACATCCCTGGCGGAAAGCTAAGGGTGAGCGCAACCGACCGTTCGACGATGTCCGGAGACGTCCGGATACCTTCGGCCGTCGCCACCGCCACGACCTCGAGCATCAGGGCGCGCGCCAGCTCCTGGATCTCGGGATCGGTGTAGACCTCGCCGGCCGGCTTGCGGAGCAGCGTCGTCAGGCCCGCGTTGGTGGCCAAAAGAACGAATTTGTCCCAAAGCGCCGCCCGGATGTCGGCCGAGACATCGGCTTCGAAGCCAGCCGTGCGGCAGACGTCACGGAACCGGGTTGCCCGAGCGGAGACGGCGCCGGCAAGTTCGCCGAACACAATCCGTGACATGTCCGAGGTATAACGCACCACCCCTGGCTCGGCGATCAGCGCCGATACGTAGGCGGCGCCGCCGAGAACTTGGCCGCTGCCGAAGACAGCCGCCAGGCGATCCGGACCATCCACACCGTTCTGCAGGCTGATGACCATGGTGTCCGGTCCGACCACCGGCCGCACCGCCTCGCCCGCCGTCTCGGTGTCGTAGAGTTTCACCGCGAACAGGACCACGTCGGCGTATCCATCGATGCTGGAAGGGTCGTCGGTGGCGCTGCCGGGGGCGAGCGCGATGTCACCGCGTGAGCCTTCCAGCCTGAGGCCGCGGCTGCGCATGGCCTGGAGATGCGGGCCGCGGGCGATGAAGACCACCTCGTGCCCGGCCCGCACCAGGTGCGCCCCGAAATACCCGCCGACACCGCCGGCTCCCATGATCACGACCCGCATTGCATCACCTCGCCTTAAGACGCTGGCACGTTAGGCGAGCGCTCCCCGCTCGCCAAGTCGGCGAACGCGGCCACCCTGCTTCCGCGACCCGGTCGTTCGATCAACGAATCGAAACTCATTTACGGAATCGTAATAATTTAGGTACAGTAATTTCAGAACAGTATGTGTTTCGAGCATTTTGCCTTCAGAAGAGAGGCGATGAATGGCTCTGAGAAGCCTTTTCGCAGGCTGTGCCCTGGCCACCGCGCTCCTCGGGACCACGAGTGTCGGGGTTGCTGGTGACACGCACGTCCCCGCGGGCATCGACGCGGCGATCCGGAAGGCCCGCGAGGCTGAGCGCGACGGGCGGGCCGACATCGCGATCGCGTTATACCGGGAGGCCCA
>CAYNFA010000013.1:0-18043 GCA_964396345.1 uncultured Thalassobaculum sp. | reverse complement strand
CTGTCCCGCCCGCTCGACCCGGACCGCGCCGCCGACAGCCGGCTGGCCGATCTCGGCCGGCTCAAGGTCGCCTGGACCACCGATTTCGGCCAGTGCCCGGTCAGCACGGAGATCCGTGGCGTGATGCGCCGGCGGGCGGACTCGATGCGCCACCTGTTCCGCGCCGTCGACGAGGTGGCGTTCGACCTCGGCGAGGCCGACCGCTGCTTCGACGTGGTCCGCGCCCAGAATTTCCTGGCGCGCTACCAGGACAGCTACGAGCGCGACCGCGAGCAGCTCGGCCCGAACATCCGGGCGAACTACGAGATCGGCGCGGCCATGAGCCTCGCCGACGCGGCCTGGGGCCACGCCGAGCAGACCCGCCTGTTCCGGCGGTTCCAGGCGGTGTTGCGCGACTACGACCTGGTGATGGCGCCGACCACACCGGTCTCGCCGTTCCCGTGGACCGAGCTGTACCTCGCCGAGCTGGAGGGCGAGAGACTCAAGAACTACTACCACTGGCTGGCGCTGACCTATGTCGTGACGCTCGCCACCAACCCGTCGATCGCGCTGCCCTGCGGCGTCGACGACCACGGCATGCCGTTCGGCCTGCAGGTGGTCGGCCGGTTTGGCGGCGACCTCGACCTGCTCGACGCCTCCGAGGCGCTGGAGCGGGCGTTCGCCGGCATCCCCGGCCTCGGCCGCCCGGTGCCCGACGCCGCGACGCTCGCGACCCCGCGCCCGGAGCTGAAGTCGATCGTCACCGCGCCGCCGGCGGGGGAGGCCTAACCGGCGGTCCGGACCGCGTAGATCGGGCTGGACCAGGCGTTGTAGCCGTCCTCGGTCGTCACCCGGATCCAGATCGGGTTGTCGACCCTGGGCTTGAGTTCGACGTCGAACGCGCAGCGCAGGTGATCGGCGCGGCACACCTCCGGCAGCCGGGAGATCCGCACTTGGCGCTCCAGCCCCCCGGCGTCCAGCACGACCGGGTCGAGGCCGATGCCGGCAAGTTGCAAGCGGCCCGAGGCGTGGTCAGTGGCGATCGCCAGTTCGCCCGCGCGGCCGTCGCGCAGCCAGGCGTCGAAGCCGACGAAATTGCCGGTCGTGAGCACGTCGAACGCCACCGCGGCGTCGCCGCGCGGCTCCAGCAGGCGGTCGTGGTTCCAGGCGTTGACGCGCTCGAAGCGGTCGATCCGGGCGTGGGTGAAGGCCGCCTCGCCCTTCCAGGAAGTCTGCCGGCCGCGGCCACGGTACTCGGCGCCGTGGAACGTCACGCGGATGCGGTCGCCGAGGTCGGCCTCTGTGTGCCCATGGACGCCGTCGACCGCCTCGGCGCCGTTCAGGACGTCGACCCGCAGGATCGGCGCGTGGGCCGCGACCTCGAGCCGCAGCCGCAGCCGGGGATCGGCGGTCTCGACGATGTCGCCCATGATCGCCTCGCGCACGGCGCGCGAGCGGGCGGGGCCGTGGCGCGGATCGGTCTCGAACAGGGTGGCGCCGCCCTCGAACTCGGCGCGGACCTCGAGGAACATCCGGCAGCCGGTGGTGCCGTAGTGATGGCGGCGGCGCTGCGCCTGCATGATGCCGTCGCGGGTCAGGCGGTCGGCCAGGAAGCAGGTCAGCCCGCCGAGCGCTCCGAACTGCGAGGCGCCCGGGTAGCTGGCGCCCGGCCGGCCCTTGTGGCCGTCGCTGTTGCACACCAGCCCCAGGCGGTAGCCGTGGGCGAAGCTGTCCTTCATGATCCACTCGAAGGTGCCCCAGTCGGAATGCACCTCGACCGCCGTGCGCAGCCGGCCGCCGTCGTCGCGGCCGATGTCGGCCGGGCGGCCGCCGACATGGGCGTAGACCACGCAGTCCTCGTCGCGCAGCGCCTCGAACAGCTCGGCGGTGGTGTTGGCGTCGCGGTCGAGGTCGCCGCGGTCCTCCAAGAGAGCGTGCGACGACCGGCGGATCGGCCGGCCGGCGTCGCGGAAGAACACGTTGTGGTCGCCGCCCATCGGCGTGTTGCCCGACCACTCATAGCCCGGGAAGGCGACGAAGGCGCCGTCCTGGTCGAGCGCCGTGGTGACGTCGTTGATGCGCCGCCAGAACGCCCCGGTGATCTGGAAATCGTTGCCCTGGTGGCCCATGACGTCGAGAAAGCCGAGGTCGCGGCCGAACGCGAAATACGCCTCGATGGTGTTCACGCCGACGGTCTCGCCGCTCTGGCCGTGCAGGTCGCCCCAGTAGCCCGGCGACTGGCCGGCGCGGGCCACCAGGGGGTTGGAGCGGGTCAGCTCGGCGCCGTCGTCGTCGAGCACCCGGACCCGCACCACACCCGGCTCGGCCACGGACAGCCCGTCGATGCGCAGCGCCCGCTCGCCGTCCGGGAACGCGACCCGCGCCGGCAGGCCGGCGACGGCGCCGTCCGCCGCGAGCCGCAGCGTCCGGCCGGCGCGGTGCGAGGGATTGCCCCAGAGGTCCTCGGCCTTGAGGCCGAGCGCGAACGGCTCGCCCGGCCGACCGTGGGTCGGCACCACCGCCTTCCAGCGCACCGGCGGCCCGGCGACGATGCTGATCCAGGGGCGGTCCGGCAGCGGGTAGAAATGCCCGGTCGCGCACGGGTCGACCAGCACCCGGAACTCGTGGCGGGTCTCGCAGAAGGTCTGCAGCCTCAGGCCCGGCGAGCCGCCGGAGCGATCGCCGAAGGTGACGGCGATGGTGTCCCCCGGGCGCATGAAGCCGCCGCTGACGATGATCCTCAGCGACCGCTCCCACGGCCGCTGGTGACCCTCGCGCTCCGGGATGAGCTGCAGGCGGCAGCCGTTGCTGGCGGTGGCCGAGACGTGGTTCATGGCGGCCGGGTCGTCGACCTGCTGGCGCCCGCCGTCGTTCGGGAAACGCTGCACGATCTTGATGCTGCCGCTGTCGTCGAGCCCGAAGCGGCCGACGGTGTGGGTGACGGTGATGGTCTGGAACGAGCGGACCTCGAACGGACCGACGGCGTCGACGCTTGCCAAGCCGTACTCGCTCGGCGCGCGGCCGGGATGCACCGCTGGCCAGACGTCGCCCATGACGTCGTGGTCGATCAGCCCGTCCGACACGTGCCCCTCCGTCAGGGTGCCGTCAGCCAGGGCGCCGTCAGCCGGTCGCTGCCGGGCGAGGCTCGGCCGGGAACCCGGCAGCCTTCAGGGCAGCCAGCAGCGCCGGCTCGCTCACCCCGGCCCGGATCCGGACCTCGCGGGTGGCGGTGTCGGCCTCGACCGTGGCGGTCGCGTCGGCGTCCTGGATGGCCTTGGTGATCGACCGGACGCAGCCGCCGCAGGCCATGTCGGGGACGTGGAATCGAAACATTTCACTCTCCAGCTGTCGCGAAGCGCGAACAATCTGCGTCCTGCTACCGTGGTAAGGTCAAGACGAAAACATCGCGACGCGCCTCTTGACCTTCCCATCGTTGGAAGCCCCACAACGGGGGCGTGGACCACATTGGGTGCACGGTTCGATGAACGGAGTGACGGCAATGGCATCCATCGACAGGCGCGACTCCCCCGGCCGCGACTCCCCCGGCCGCGACTCCCCCGGCCGCAACTCCCCCGGCGTCAGCGTCCGGATCGAGGGCATGACCTGCGCGTCCTGCGTCGCCAGGGTCGAACGGGCGATCAAAGCGGTGCCGGGAGTCGTCGAGGCGTCGGTGAACCTCGCCACCGAGGCCGCCACGGTGACCTTCGCCGCCGCCGCCGACCCGTCGGCGCTGGCGCGCGCCGTCGCGGGCGTCGGGTTCGCGGTCCGGGAAGAGACGACCGAGCTCACGATCGAGGGTATGACCTGCGCTTCCTGCGTGTCCCGGGTGGAGAAGGCGCTGCTGCGGGTTCCGGGCGTGGTCGGTGCGGCGGTCAACCTGGCGACCGAGCGGGCGCAGGTCCGCCACCTGTCCGGCGCGGTGGTAGGCGGCGATCTGGCGGCCGCGGTCCGCTCGACCGGCTACGAGGCGCATGTTATCGCGCCCGACGCTTCGTCCGACCGGGAAGCCGAGCATCGGGCGCGCGAGCTGGCGGCGCTGCGACGCGACCTGCTGGTGGCGGCGGTCCTGACCCTGCCGGTGTTCGCGCTGGAAATGGGCTCGCACCTGATCCCGGGCGTCCACGACTGGGTGATGGCGACCATCGGCCACAGGGAGAACTGGTACCTGCAGTTCGCCCTCACCTCCCTGGTGCTGTTCGTGCCGGGCCTGCGGTTCTTCCGCAAGGGGGTGCCGGCGCTGCTGCGCGGCGCGCCCGACATGAATTCCCTGGTCGCGCTCGGCACCAGCGCCGCCTATGGCTATTCCGCTGTGGCGACTTTCGCCGGCGGCCTGCTGCCGGCCGGCACCCAGAACGTCTACTATGAGGCGGCGGCGGTGATCGTCACGCTGATCCTGGTCGGCCGCTTCCTCGAGGCCAGGGCCAAGGGCCGCACCTCGCAGGCGATCCGACATCTGATGGGCCTGCAGGCGAAGACCGCCCGCGTGCTGCGCGACGGGCACACGATCGACCTGCCGATCGCCGAGGTGCGGGTCGGCGACATCGTCCAGGTGCGGCCGGGCGAGCGCGTGCCGGTGGACGGCGCGGTGATCGAGGGCAGTTCCTACGTCGACGAGTCGATGATCACCGGCGAGCCGGTGCCGGTCTCCAAGGGCGTCGGCAACGAGGTCGTCGGCGGCACGATCAACCGGACCGGCGCGTTCGGTTTCGAGGCCACCCGGGTCGGGGCCGACACAGTCCTGGCGCAGATCGTCCGGATGGTCGAGCGGGCCCAGGGCTCCAAGCTGCCGATCCAGGCGCTGGTCGACCGCGTCACCGCCGTGTTCGTGCCGGTCGTGATGGGCGTCGCCGCGCTGACCTTCGCGCTCTGGCTCCTCGTGGGGCCGGACCCGGCCCTGACCTTCGCCCTGGTCAACGCGGTCGCGGTGCTGATCATCGCCTGTCCGTGCGCCATGGGGCTGGCGACCCCGACGTCGATCATGGTCGGCACCGGCCGGGCCGCCGAGATGGGCGTGCTGTTCCGCAAGGGCGAGGCCCTGCAGACCCTGCGCGACGCCCGGGTGGTGGCGCTCGACAAGACCGGCACCCTGACCGCGGGCCGGCCGGAGCTGACCGACTTCGTGCCGGCCGCCGGGTTCGAGGGCGACGAGGCGCTGGCGCTGGTCGCCGCCGTCGAGGCGCGCTCCGAGCATCCGATCGCCGAGGCGATCGTGGCCGCCGCCCGCAACCGCGGCCTGTCGCCGGCGTCGGCCGAGGGGTTCGAGGCGGTTCCCGGCTTCGGGCTCGCCGCCAGCGTCGGCGGCCGCCGGGTGGAGGTCGGGGCCGACCGCTACATGACGCGCCTCGGCTACTCGGTGTCGGCTCTCGAGGCCGACGCCCGGCGGATGGCGGAAGCTGGCAGGAGCCCATTCTACGCGGCGGTGGACGGGCGGATCGCGGCGGTGATCGCCGTTGCCGACCCGGTCAAGCCGACGACCGCCGAGGCGATCGACGCGCTGCACCGGCTCGGACTCAAGGTTGCGATGATCACCGGCGACAACGCCGTGACGGCGCGGGCGATCGGCCGGCAGCTCGGCATCGACGAAATCGTGGCCGAGGTGCTGCCCGAGGGCAAGGTTGCCACGCTGGCGTCGCTGCGGGAACGGTTCGGAAGCGTCGCCTTCGTCGGCGACGGCATCAACGACGCGCCCGCCCTGGCCGAGGCCGACGTCGGGGTGGCGATCGGCACCGGCACCGACGTGGCGATCGAGGCGGCCGACGTGGTGCTGATGTCGGGCGATCTGCGGGGCGTGGCGAACGCCATCGCGCTCAGCCGGGCGACGATCCGCAACATCAAGCAGAACCTGTTCTGGGCGTTCGCCTACAACGCTGTGCTGATCCCGGTGGCCGCCGGTGCGCTCTACCCGACCCACGGCATCCTGCTGTCGCCGGTGCTGGCAGCCGGCGCGATGGCGATGTCGAGCGTGTTCGTGCTCGGCAACGCGTTGCGCCTGCGGGGCTTTCGCCCGCCCCTGTCGGGCGAGACCGCAATCGTGGATGACCGGGGCGGCAGGACGGCGCCGGCGGGCGCGGGCTGACCGTTCGCGAAGGGAGAGCGGCGATGAACATCGGCGAAGCGGCCCGGGCATCCGGCGTCTCGGCCAAGATGATCCGCTACTACGAGCAGTCCGGCCTGGTCGCGAAGGCGGTCCGCACGCAGGCCGGCTACCGCACCTACAACGCCGCCGACGTGCACACGCTGCGCTTCATCAGCCGGTCGCGCGACCTCGGCTTCACGGTCGGGCAGATCGCCGGGCTGCTGGCGCTGTGGCGGGACCGCGAGCGGGCGAGCGCCGAGGTGAAGGCGGTGGCGCTCGCCCATCTCGCCGCGCTGGAGGCCAAGATCGCCGGCCTGCAGGCGATGCAGCGCACACTCGAGCACCTGGTGGCCCACTGCCACGGCGATGGCCGTCCGGACTGCCCGATCCTGGAAGGCCTGGGCGATCCGGTGCCAGGGCCCAGCGAATTTACGTGCCCCGCACCCGCCGCCCCGGCGCCTGCCGTCGCGCGGTTCGGGGCGGCCGGCGGCCGCTCGGCAACGCCCGCGGGGTCGCGGCGATGACCGCCGCCACCCTGGCGGCCGCGGTCGCCTGCTATCTCGCCGTCGGCGCGATCGGTCTGGCGTTGGCCGTGCGGTTCGCGTTCAGCCCCGGCGAGCGGCTGATCGAGCCCGGGCTGGGTGTCCCGGGCAACGCCCTGGTCTTGACCGTCATGACGATCGCGATGCCGCTGCTGTTTGCGGCGGCACCGTTCGCGATGTTGTGGTGGCTGATCTTCCCCGGGCGGACCATCCCGACGCCCGCTCGCGTCGAGGCGCCACCGAAGTTGCCGCCCGGGGTCCTGCGATGCCTGCCGCCCTGCGGCTGCCGGCGCAAGCCGTTCACGGCCGTCGACCCGGTTGAACTGCCGGCGTTCCTGCGCCGTCAGCTCGAGCCGTCGCCGCCACGAGGTTTGCACTGGCGGTGGTGGCGATGACCGGGGCTGGCGCAGAGATGCCGGGCGTCGACCAGATCCCTTGCCAGGTTAGTAGCTGTCTTCCCGAAAGGCTCCGACCGAACCTCCGGCGCGGACGGCAGCTACCGCAGCAGCCACCTCGCTGACGTACTCGTCAACAATCGGCAGGTGAACGGGATTGACCCCTTGCTGGATGGCGACCGGATCCCGAAGCCTTCCAGGGAACCACCCGCGCGCCTGGAGATGATCGGCGACGGCCATGATGTCCACGTCCGGGTCCTCCGAAGTGAAGGCGTACAGGTTGGCTTCGCCAATGGGGCGCAGACACCTTAGTCCCTCGATGGAGTCCATACCTGCGATCATTCCCATGGTCGCGTCCATGGCGGCCTTGGTGGTCTTCAAGTAGCCTTCCATCCCGAGGTACCGCAGCACAGCCCACGCTGATGCAATAGCTCCCGCGGGCCGAGTTCCGAGGAAAGTCGGTGTTGCGTAGGTGCCGCGTGGCCAACCGCTGAACTCGAACCGTTCGTACTCCTTGAGAGCCGCGTCCCGGAACAGGAGCAGCGACGCGCCCTTGGCGGCATAGGCGAACTTGTGAAGGTCGGCTGACAGGCTCCAGACACCGGGCACCGCCAAATCCCAGTCGGGGATCGGGTAACCGAGGCGAGCGGCAAAAGGGGAGATGAAGCCACCCCAGCAGCCGTCGACGTGGAGCCACAGGTCCCTGCGCAGCGCGACCTCGCCCAACCGCCGGATGGGATCGAACACGCCGTAGGGAAAGCACGGGGCTGATGCGAACAGCATGATCGTGTCATCGTCGATCGTGGCCTCCATGGCCGCCACATCGGCCCGCCATTCGCCGGCCAGCGGGACCCGAACGATATCGACGTCCAGGATGTCGCCCGCCTTGTTGAGCGTCGCGTGCGCGCTTAGCGGAGCAACGACCTTGAGACGCCCCGTGGCCTTCGGCCGATTGACACGGTGCCATTTGCGGGCGGCCTTGACCGCTTCGAACAGGCTCTCCGTGCCGCCCGAAGTGAACGAAACCCCGGCGGATGGTGGGGCCCGGAACAAGTCGCACGCCATGGAGGCGATGTCGTCGAGCATTCGCGTGAGGCTTCGGAACGCCTTTCCTTCGCCGAGACCGTTCTCGACCGCATAGATCCGGTAAGCCTCGGTCTGAACCCGCAAGACCTTCTCGTCGTAGTAGTAGATGTAGGCCGGCAGTCGGCCACGCCGCCAGTCGAGATCCTCGGTCTTGAAACCGACGAGATCCGATTTCAGCGCCTCCCACGGCTGTCCATGCTCCGGAAACGCCATTGCTTCCTCCATCCATACGGCGTTGATTTTGTGATACCATCACGGCTTGTCCGAGCTGTCCACCCCATCGAGAGTCTCTCGTTCCACAACAAAGAATGATAATGATCGTTTTTGTTCAGATATTTATATTATCCAGACCCACCCGAGAAATCATCTACCCAAAGAGAACAGGCCGCAGATTCCACATTGATATCGCATATATCATGATGTAGCGTTTGATCCCGGGAGACGGTTGCCGCCCCGCGATGACGCAATCCAGCTCCGATGCGCGCAGCCGCTCGAGCCCACCCAGTCGAGGAAATCAATGGCCACTCTTCCAGCTCACGGGCGCCCCTGGCAGGAACTCTCCACGGAACTCGACGCCCTGAAATCGGGCGACTTCTCGTGGAGAGATGGCCGAATGTTTCTTTACTACTACTATCTCAATGAAGACTTACAGAAGGTTCAACAGAACTCGTACCTGTCGTACTGGTACGAAAACGGCATGGCTCACAAGGCGTTCCCGAGCGTCGAGAAGCTTGAACGGGATGTCATCGAGATCGGCCTGGAGTTGATGCACGCCCCCGTCGACGCGGCCGCCACCTTCACCTCGGGCGGCTCGGAGAGCATCTTCCTGGCAATGAAGACCGCCAGGGACTGGGCGCGATCGGAGAAAGGTATCACGTCGCCAAACCTGGTGGCGCCGCGAACCTGTCATCCGACGTTTGACCGGGCCTGTCACTATCTCGGCGTCGAAGTTCGCCGAGTCCCGACCACACGGGCCGACTTCAGGGCCGAACCGTCGGCCCTGCGCGCCCGGATGGACGCCAACACCATGGCCGTGGTGGGGTCGGCGCCAAATTATCCCTTCGGCGTCTTCGATCCGATCGAGGAGATCGCGGCGCTCGCTGCGGACCAGGGCGTGTGGATGCATGTCGACGCCTGTGTCGGCGGCTTCCTCGCCCCATGGATTCGAAAGCTGGGCTACGACATCCCGGCCTTCGACTTCGCCATCCGCGGCGTGACCTCTATGTCAGCCGATCTGCACAAATACGGCATGGCGCCCAAAGGCGCGTCGCTCCTTCTGCTGCGCGACAAGGAACTGCAACGCCACCAACGGTTCGAGTTCAACGATTGGGAGCGCGGAGCGTACGTCTCAATGACGACCACAGGAACTCGTCCGGCCGGGGCGGTGGCCGGTGCTTGGGCGGTTCTCAACTATCTGGGCGAAGACGGATATCTCGACTGCGCCCGCATCATCATGGACACCAAGCGTCGCATGGTCGATGGAATCGACGCCATCCCGGGACTCGAGGTGCTGAAACCTCACGAATTGTGCATCTTCGTCTACAAGAGCGTGGACCCCGAGGTGGACATCGGCTTCGTGGCCGACGCGCTGGTCCAGCGCGGCTGGTTCGTCGGGCGCCAGGCTGAGCCCCGGGGGATCCATCTGGCCCTGAACCCAGTGCACGCCGAGAGCGTGGCTCGCTACCTGGAGGATCTCGCCGCCTCCGTGGCCGAGGTGCGAGGCCGGATCCCGAATCAGCTGCAGACCGTCGTCGGTACCTACTGAACGGATGAAAATTTGCGCGACCCGGCAGCGCCGGACGGGTCGCGTCTCGTCGGCCCAGCAACCGTGGAGGCGGGTCGCCCGGCGAATCGCCGTTCCAGGCGAAACATCAGGGAGGGTGTCATGAATATGCTCAGGCTACTCGCAGCGGCCGCCACCGCGGCAATCATACCGACAGCGGCATCGGCGGGCGAAGTGCTGGACCAGATCAAGGAACGCGGCAAGCTGAGATGCGGGATCTACGAGAACGTGCCCGGCCTCGCGGTGCTCGACAGCAAGGGTGTCTGGCAGGGCTTTGACGTCGACTACTGCCGCGCGATCGCGGCAGCGGTGTTCGGCTCGGGTGACGCGGTCGAGTTCGTGACCATGACGTTCGCCCAAGGAATTCCGGCAGTGAAGTCACGGGAGGTCGACATTGCAGGCCTCGCCATCACCTACACCATCGGCCGCGACACCGAGCTCGGGCTGGATTTCATCGGGCCAACCCTCTATTCCGGCCACGGCTTCATGGTTCACAAGCGGACCGGGGCCAGCAAGATCGAAGACCTCAACGGCGCATCGATCTGCGTCGTAGCGGGAACGGTCACCGACAGCCTCATCTCCGACTACTTCAAGGCCCGGAGCATGACCTACACCCCGGTCGCCTTCGAGAACACTAATCAACGCTACGAATACTACCAAAATGGGCGATGCGACGTGGTCACGTCCGAGATTCCGTTTCTTGGAACGCGACGGCTGCGCATGCAGAATCCAGACGAGCACGTTATCCTGGAGGAGGTGTTCGCGAAGTCGCACATGGGCCCGATCGTCCTGGAAGCCGACCCGCAATGGTCCAACGTCGCGCGCTGGGTTCACTACGCGCTTATCCAGGCCGATGAATTCGGGATCAACCAGGCCAACATCGACGAGAAGCTGAAGACCGAGGACCCCGAACTGCAGCGCTTTCTCGGCATCACCGAGAGCATCGGCAAGAATATTGGGCTTCCGAACGACTTCACGGTCGCCATCGTCCGCGCGGTCGGAAACTACGGGGACATATGGGACCGCTCCTTTGGTATGAAATCTCCTGTCCAACTGCCCCGCGGAATGAACGCGCTCGCCCAGGATGGTGGGCTGCAATGGGCTCCCAATTGGCGCTGAGCGGCGCTTTGTTGGGCTGACGCGAACTGGCGGACAGCCGCTGCGTGGCGGTCGTCCGCTCGTCGCAGGAGAGAGCAACGATGGCCTTGGCCCCTTCGGCTGCGCGCGCGGCACAACCCGGCCAACCGGGCGAGCATAGGGCGCGGCGGCCAGCTTGGCGGCGGAAGCGTGAACGCGGCTGGGCACTACAGGCCGCCGTCGCCCTGGCGCTTGCCGCCGCCTTCATCTGGCTGGCCGGCAACGTCGCGCAGAATCTGCCTCGCTCCAACCTGGGCTTCGGCTTCGACTTCCTTGAGCTTCCGACCCGCTTTGAAATCGGATCCAACTACCTGAACGCAACAGCCCGGGATCCGGTCTGGATGGCGTTCGTGGTCGGGGCGATCAACACCGTGCGGGTCTCCGCGGTCGGTATCGTCCTGTGTGTCTTCCTCGGATTTGCCGTGGCGCTGGCCCGGCTGTCGCGCAACTGGCTGCTCTCCCGGTTCGCCCTGGTCTACGTGGAAACCGTCCGCAACGTGCCGCTTCTACTCCAGATGTTGTTCTGGTACGCGTTCTCGACCCTGTTTCCGTTGCCGCGGGACGCGTGGGAGCCGGTTCAGGGGATCTTCGTCACCAACCGGGGCATATTCCTGCCGGCCCTTGACTGGACTCCCGGCCTCACCTGGGTCCTCGTTGCTTTCTCGGCCGGCGTCGCCGGGACGCTGGCGCTGCTCCGGCACGCCGCGCTGACCCGGGAACGCACCGGGCGACGGTCGCGGATCGGCATCCACGTCGCCGCCCTGCTGCTCGGACTTCCGGCTTTGGTCGCCGCGGCCATCGGACCGGACCTCTCGTTCTCGCATCCGGAACTCAAGGGCTTCAACTTTCAGGGGGGCGGGTTCGTCACGCCGGAGTTCGTCGCGGTTCTGGTTTCGCTTTCGGTCTACCAGTCCGGGTTCGCGGCGGAAACCATTCGCAGCGGTATCCTTGGGGTCAAGAAAGGGCAAATCGAGGCCGCGCGCAGCCTTGGGTTGGCACCCCGGCAGGTGCTCATGAAGGTTGTTCTGCCACAGGCGCTCCGGATCATCGTGCCGCCGATGACGAGCCAGTTCCTCAGCCTGACGAAGAACAGTTCGCTCGCCGTGGTGATCGGCTACCCGGAACTCGTGCGGGTCTCCACCGCCGTGACCTCCGAAACCGGCAGGGCACTCGAATGCGTGGGAATCATGATGTCGATCTACCTGGCGCTGAGCCTGCTCACGTCCGCTTTCATGAACTGGTACAACACGCGAATAGCCTACACGGAGGCCTGACGGATGGTCAGCTCCACAGGCCGGGCGTTCGCCGAGAGCCGTCCATCGCTGCCGGCCCGGGCGGCGAGCTGGATCTGGCACAACCTCTTCGGCACGCTCCTCAACACGGCGCTCACCCTGCTCGCCGGACTGCTGGTCTACCGCATCGTCGCCTCCGGCCTCGACTGGCTGGTGTTCCGGGCAACGGTGGCGCCAGCCGAGATCCGCACTTGCATCGACAACGGCGGCGCGTGTTGGGCCTTCCTGCAGGACAAGTGGCGCCTGATTCTTTTCGGGATGTTCCCATACGACGAGCAATGGCGCGCCGCTCTGGCGCTGGCCGTTTTCGGTGGGCTGGTGATCACGAGCTGCGTCCCCGCAGCCTGGGCTACCGCCGAGCGCCGCCGCTGGATGACGGCCCTGTGGATCGTCGGTGCAGGCATCCTCGGCGTCCTGATGCTCGGCGGACTGGGCCTCCGACAGGTCGAGATCCGGCTGTGGAGCGGCCTTCCTCTCACGGTGATGCTGGCATCCGTCGGCATGTTCCTGGCGTTCTTCCTGGCACTCGGGCTCGCCCTCGGCCGGCGCTCCCGCCTGCCGGTCATCCGCTGGATCTGCGTCGTCTACATCGAGCTGATTCGCGGCGTGCCGCTGATCAGCCTGCTCTTCATGGCGAACTTCCTGCTGCCGATCGTGATGCCGGCGGGCATGACGGTGCCCAACCTGCTGCGCGCGCAGGTGGCCTTCGTGCTGTTCTTCGCGGCGTACATGGCCGAGACGATCCGGGGCGGCCTCCAGGCGATTCCGGAAGGTCAATACCGGGCAGCGAAGGCCCTCGGGCTCGGCTACTGGCACTCGATGGCGTACGTCATCCTTCCGCAGGCGCTCCGCACGGTCATTCCATCCCTGGTGAACATCTTCATTGGGGGCTTCAAGGACACGTCGCTGGTGGTCGTGATCAGCATGCTGGACCTGCTGGGGACGGCGAACTCGGCGAAGGCCGACACCCGTTGGCTCGGCTTGTTCATGGAGGCGTACTTCTTCATCGCGATGATCTACCTCGCGGTGTGTGCCTCCATGTCCTGGTACAGTCGGTGGCTCGAACGACGGCTCGCCGCCGGTGAACGACGATGACCGGGCCCAACGCTGTCACCTTTCGCAAGGTCAACAAGTGGTACGGGCGCCTGCATGTCCTCAAGGACATCGATCTCACCGTCGCGGAGGGCGAGAGACTTGTCCTGTGCGGCCCATCGGGGTCAGGCAAATCCACTCTCGTTTACTGCGTCAACGGTCTGGAGGAGTACCAGTCCGGGGATGTTGTGGTGCACGGGGTCCGGGTGTCGGAGGACGACGGCACCGCCGACGAGGTGCGGCCGAGCATCGGGATGGTGTTCCAGCAGTTCAACCTCTTCCCGCACATGACCGTCCTGGACAATTGCACCTTGGCTCCGACCAAGGTGCTCGGCGCGGCACGCTCGGAAGCTCGCGATGTTGCGTTGGCCGCCCTGGAGCGCGTGCACATCGCCGATCAGGCCGAAAAGTTTCCCTCCCAGCTTTCCGGTGGCCAGCAGCAACGCGCAGCCATCGCCCGCGCGCTCGCCATGAAGCCCCGCCTGATCCTCTTCGATGAACCGACGTCCGCCCTGGATCCCGAGATGGTCAAGGAGGTGCTGGATACCATGGTCGGTCTCGCCGACGACGGCATCACCATGATATGCGTCACTCACGAGATGGGCTTCGCGAAACGGGTGGCCGACCGTATCGTGATGATGGAGAGGGGAGAGATTGTCGCAGACGCCCCGCCTTCACGATTCTTCGATCGCGATCAAGGCAATTCGAGGGTCAAGGCGTTCCTTGACCAGATCTTGTAGGGCGCTCGCCGTGACTTCGACGACTGCAGTGATCCTAGGTCAGAAACGTTCATGAAGCCGAAACAACGCGCTGCCGAGCCTGTGGTCTTGCTGGCGGCCGAACACAGCACACTGAGCGACCAAGTGTTCTCCCGGCTGCGGACCGCGATCATGTCCGGGCAGTTCGCCCCTGGCGAGAAGCTGACGATCCGAGGGCTGGCCGGGCAACTCAACACCAGCCCGACCCCGATCCGCGAAGCGTTGCGCCGCCTCTCGGCGGAAGGCGCGCTCGAGATCGCGCCGAACCGGTTCATTCGGGTTCCGATCATGAATCCGGTCGAACTGCGGGAATTGCGCGATATCCGAACCGCCCTCGAAGGAATCGCCACCGAGCGGGCCGCCCTGGACATCACCAGCGCGGAGTTTGAGGAACTTGTGGCGATCGACAACGACATCCGAGAACTCCGCAAGACCGGCTTGGTGAAAGAGCGGATCCACTTGATCCGACGATTTCACTTCACGATCTACCAAGCGTCCCGGATGCCGGCCCTCTACCGGATGATCCAGGGGCTTTGGCTTCGATCGGCGCCATACAGCAACTTGCTGTTCCCGGCTTACTCGGAAATGGAACGCGGCAACCTTCGCTCGATGACCATGGCCGCGCTCAAGCGCCACGACGGCCCCAGCGCCCGACGTTGCATGGAGGCGGACATCAACGGCGCCCTGGACTTTATCATCGATGAGATTGCGTCGCACCGTCCGGCCAGGCGCCCTGGTCAAGCGAGGCAACGCAAACCCGAAGCGCGTGCCGACTGATCGCTTCAGTCGTGCCGGAGCGGCCGCGCGGCCGCTCCGGCAACACCGCGCTGGCGTCGCGGCTGTTGACTCCGAAAACCTGCGGACAGTCGCTCGACTGGCCGCCGCTACTCCAGTTCGGAGCGAACCATCCGGGTCCCGTCGACCATCGCCTTCAGCTTGGCGAAAGCGACGTCGCGGGGCAGGTACTTCATGCCGCAGTCCGGCGCCACCAGCAGACGCTCGGCCGGAACGTGTCGCAGCGCCGCCCGCAGGCGTCCCGCGACGACGTCGGCGGTCTCCGGCCTGGGATCGTTGAGGTCGATGACGCCCAGCATGATCCGCTTGCCGGGCAGGCTCGCCAGCGCCTTCGGGTCGAGGCCGGGCTGGGCCGCCTCGATCGAGATCACGTCGGCCAGGGAAGCTTCCAACTCGGGCAGGAACGAATAGCCGCTGGGCTTGTCCTTCACCATCGCGGCGTAGCCGAAGCAGAGATGCACGGCGGTGGTGCCGGTGGCCCCCTGCAGCGCCCTGTTGATCGCCGGCACGGCGTAGTCGTGGGCCAGCTTCGGGCGCGCCTGCATCCACGGCTCGTCGAGCTGCACGATGTCGGCGCCGGCGGCGAACACCTCAAGCAGTTCCTCGTTCACCGCCGCCGCATAGGCCATCGCCAGGTCGCCGTCGTCGGCGTAGTGCTCGTTGACCGCCTGCTGGGTCATGGTGAACGGCCCGGGCAGGGTCACCTTGATCGGCCGGTCGGTGTGCGCGCGCAGGAACGCCACCGCCTCGACTGCCACCGGCCGGCTGCGCCGAACCGGGCCGACGACCCGCGGTACCGGCGTGTTCTCGCCGCTCCGCCCGATGGTGTTGCCAGGGGTCTCGGTGTCGACCCCGTCGAGGGCGGTGGCGAACTGGTTCGAGTAGCTCTCGCGGCCCGCCTCGCCGTCGCCCACGATGTCGATGCCGGCGCGCTCCATGTCGTGCAGCGCCAGGATCGCGGCGTCGCGCTGGCCTTCCGACAACGCATCACCCTCCAGCCGCCAGATGCCGCGGGCGCGGAGCCGCGGCACGCCTGCCTGCTTGAGCGCCTCGGGGTCAACCAGCCAACTCGGCTGCGGATAGCTGCCGACGACGGTGGTCGGCAGCAGCGGCAATCCGGCGAAGCGATCCGTCACCATCGCGAAATCCTCCCTCTGAGCTTCTTGACTGTCGGCGCCCCCGGTCGGGGCCAGCGCCGCAGGTTCGGCAATATAATCGATTTTCGCAGGGGATTTTGATTTTCTGAACCCCCAGTCACCGATACTGTGTCCGCATGCTAGAGCAAACTCCAACCGACGGACCTGCCGGCGCGCGGCGCGCCCAGAAGAGCCGGACGCTGTGGGTGTTCGAGCAGCTCCGGGCCGAGATCCTCGACGGCAGGCTCAACCCCGGCGCCCGCCTTCATCTCGCTGCCCTCGCCGACCGCCACGCGGTCAGCCTGGGGGCGGTGCGCGAGGCGCTGTCGCGGCTTGCCGCCGACGGCCTGGTGCTCGTTCAGGATCGCCGCGGTTTCCGGGTCAGCCCGGTCTCGATCGACGACATGCGGGACGTGACCGCCACCCGCATCGAGATCGAGGGGCTGGCCCTGCGTCGGTCGATCGAGCGCGGCGACGCCGAGTGGGAAGCCGGGATCGTCGCCGCCCTGCACGTGCTGGTCCGGGCGACCCCCGGGCTGATCACCGACCCGGTCCTGGCCAAGCCGACCTGGGTGGGGTTGCACGAGCGGTTCCACCTGTCGCTGATCAGCGCCTGCGGCTCGCCCTGGCTGCTGCGGTTCCGCCAGACGCTGTTCGAGCAGTCGGATCGCTACCGGGCGCTGCTGGTCGCGTACGCGATCGGCGGGCGTGACATCTCCCGCGAGCATCAGGAGATCGCGGCGGCGACCCTCGACCGCGACGCCGACCGCGCGGTGGACCTGCTGGCGGCGCATTTCAACACGACGACCGAGATGCTGGAGCAGGCCGACCGTTCCGGCGCCTCGATCCTGTCGAGCGAGGCCTGATGCGCGATGTCACGCTGACCTTCGACAACGGGCCGGAGCCCGGCGTGACGCCGGCCATCCTCGACACACTGTCCCGCGAAGCCGTGCCCGCCAGCTTCTTCGTGCTCGGCCACAAGCTCGCCGACCCGCGATGCCGGGCGCTGGCCGAACGCGCCGCGGACGAGGGTCACTGGATCGGCAACCACACCTACACGCACAGCACGCCGCTCGGCGAGATGCCGGCGCCCGGGGTACCGGAGGAGGAGATCGGCCGCACCCAGGCGCTGATCGGATCGCTTAGCTGTCCCGACAAGCTGTTCCGGCCGTTCGGCGGCGGCGGGGTGATCGGACCGCATCTGCTCAGCCCCGCCGCGCATCGCTATCTGGTGGCGGGCGGGTTCACCTGCGTCCTGTGGAACGTCATTCCCCGGGACTGGGAGGCGACGGAGACCTGGCCGGAGCGCGCCGTCGAACTGATGCGGCCGCTGCCCTGGTCCCTGGTCGTGATCCACGACCTGCCGACCGGTGCGATGCGACACCTCGATCGCTTCATCGCCATGGTGCGCGCCGAGGGTGGCCGCTTCCGGCAGGACTTCCCGCCCGAGTGCGTACCGCTGCGCGCCGGGCGGGAGCTGTCGGCGATGGCGCCCTACGTTGCCCACCGGATCGAGACCGTCGGAGGTCCCCAGCGCGAAAGCTGACCGCGAACCCGCCCGTCGGACAACAACACGCGTGCCAATCACAAAAAACGGAGGAGGAAACGATGACGACATTCAGGATGCGCCTCGGCGCGGCGGCCCTCGCCGCCGGTGCCGTGATGACCATGGCGCTGACCGTCCAGGCCGCCGACGTGGTGCGGATCGGGGTGCCGACCAAGGCCTACTGGCCGACGATCCTGATCACCGCCGGGATCGAGAAGGGCATCTTCGCCAAGGAGGGCCTGGAGGCGGAGATGACCATCTACCGCGGCGGCGGCGAGACCTTCGAGGCGATCGCCGCGGGCAGCGCCGACATTGGCAACGTGGCGGCGGCGCTGGTGGCGATCGCGCGCACCCGCGGCGTCGAGACCCGGCTGGTCGGCAATGGCGCCGACGAATGGTCGGGCTGGATCCTCGGCGTCAAGGCCG
>CAYNFA010000012.1:5549-18252 GCA_964396345.1 uncultured Thalassobaculum sp. | reverse complement strand
GGGTCCGGTACCGAGGCGGGCTTGGCCGCCTTGTCGATCGCGGCGGCAGCGCCGTCTCGGTCGTCTCGGTCACGCCGAGCTTGGCCGCGAGCGCGGTGACGATCGCCGTCGACGCGACGAGCTTCTGTGCGTGGGCGAGTGCGGTGGCCTGGTCAGTGTCGGGCTTGAGGCCCAGCGCTTCCAGAAACGCCTTCAGAACTGGGTCCAACTGGACCTCCTGTTGCTGCTGGTGGGAAAGGGCGGTGAGGGTCAGGGCGGGGTTGTTGGTCAGCGCCGCGCGCTTCAGGCGCAGGATCCGCCGGTCGTCGATCGTGTGGTCGAACACCGGCGACAGGTAGCGGTACTCCCGAGCGGCGATCGCCTGGGAGGCGGCCGCGGTCCACTCGACGCGCCCCCAAATGCCGTCGGCGCGAACCTCCAACTGCTTCAGCCAGCCGGCGGCCCTCGCCGTTCCACCCACGCCCGGGACCGCGGCCAGGTCGATCTGATGGTCGTAGTCGATCGGCAGGTCCAAGCCGCCGGCAGCGGCCAACGAAGCGCTGACGACGTCGGCTGAGGCGTCGTTGCGCCAGGCCGGCCGGCCATCGCGCGACGGCACCACGCCGATCGGCAGCAGATGCACCCAATCGGGCGCGCCGGCGCCGGCGGCGGACAAGTCAACGACGGACCCGAGGGCCGTCTGTACGGGGTGGCGTGTCGTCATGCCGAACATCGTGGAGACGGCGGCGGCGTGAAAACATGGTGGCAAACGTCACCACGGGAAGCGTTTAAATGGGGAGTGTGGGAGCCCCTCAGAGCGGGGCCGGGCCGGGTCGATCAGGCCCGTGCGGGCGGATCGGACCCCGAAACCACCCTCAGCATGGTGGTTTCGGGTTGCACGGGCAAGAGGCCGTCCGCGCCGTCGCTCCGCAATAGGCCGCCATCCGCCTGCGGGTCGTTTCAGAAACGTTTAAGAGATTTCAGGGCATCTTCGGAGGCCGGCGGTCGATCTTGGCCGTTCTGGGGCTTCCTACGGGCTCGCCAGCACGCCTGAAACGCCCTTCAGCCGGATCGCTGCCCGGATTTAAACGCTCTTAAAATCCGGCCTTTAAGATTGACCCGGCACCGGGCGGGCACTATCTCAATGAAGCGACGCGCGTGACACGGTGAAATTCTCCCGGCCGTAGCACCGCCGCCGAGGCCCTCGGGCCGATAGCAGCGGGAGCGTCATGCGGGGTTACTGGGAGGCCCCGCCGCGCGTCGTCTACTCCTCCCAGCTACCGAACAGAACCCGTCCGCGCTGCAGCAGGCGCCGCACGTCTGAGCCGTGAGTGCGACGGTATGACGTCACAAACGTTGCTTGACCGGTTGCGGTCGCTTTCACCGCCGCCCACATCGGCCCGCCGTCGCGCCGCACGACAACGACCGACACGTCACCATCCTGGACGATCAACGTCGGACGCGCGCCAAGCTCTGGCAGCAGCCGATAGTCGGCCGGCGTCAGGTCCGGATGCTCCCGCAGGTTCTTCGCCAGGGACTCTGGCGACAGGACCGCCACCGGGTTGCGGGCGCCGATCGCGTCGGCGATCGCCGACGGCAGGCGCAACACCGGCATGGCGTCGGTTGGCTTCTGTAGCTGGCGCGCGAAGTCCGGCGACGACACCACCTGGCGCAGGGCGGCGTGGGCAACGTCGGGGCGCGCGGCCGCCAGCTTGTCGAGCAGCGAGCGGGTCGCCCCGGCGGCAAGGCCCTGGTCGAGTGTGGCGTCACGCTTGGCCGCGTCGGCGGCGCGGCCGACGTGATAGCTCCAGCCCGGATCGATTCCCTCCGGGATCTGGATCTCCTCGCCGGTGCGCTTGTTGATCCACGGCCGCTCGGTCACCGCCGGCGCCTCGGTCACCCCACCCAACTTGTCGGCCTCACGTGCCGACAGCTGGCGCACCGTGCACCGGCAGTTCCAACCGTTCGGCGGATAGTGGCTCGACCACCAGTCGTGATCGACCGGCAGCACCGTCCCATGCCACGCCAGGTGCTCGGGCCGCGTGCGGCGGTCCTGCACCGAGACATACCGCAGGAACGGCCGCAGACCCTTGGTGCGTTGGATCTGGTCCCACCGGCCGGCGGCGTAAGACGTGCGCAGGTTCACGTCGAAGATCGTCTTCAGCCGGCGCGGGCTGCCGAGCTGCACCAGGCGTTCCTTGCCGGTGAGGGGATCCACGACGCGCTGCCGGCCCCACCATCCCTTGGCCTGTAGCGTCGGCTCCAGCTCCCGGCGGAACTGCTCCAGCGTCGCGCCCTCGCTCAGCGCCCGATCGACAGCGCCCCGGATGTCCTCCAGCACGTCGAGCTGCATGGCCTTCGCGACGGTGAAGCTCCTGGCATGTTCGCCCTGCCACACGTCCTGCCAGGCGAACGACGGCTTGAAGCCTTTGGCGCGGAAGTAGTCAATCGCCTCCCGTGGCGGCAGCGGCTTCAGCTCAATCGGCATGGGTCAGCCGTCCAGGTCGGCGATCGGCGCGTCGAACTCGCCGGCCAGCCGGGCGGCGAAGCCGGCTCGCGCCAGAGCCTCGGTCACCTCGACCGGATCCATCTGGCCGACCAACTCGGGCAAGCGGTCGCGGAACTCCTCCAGGTTGGTCACCTGGTCGAGCAGCGTGCGGATCGGGTCGACGACCGGGTCCATCATCTGCTCCCAGTCGCCGAGCACCCCTGCCGCCAGGTCGTCGATCGCATCGTCCTGGCCGGGCTGTGCCGCGGCCAGCTGCTGTTTGACCTTGCCGGTCGTGTCGGGGGCGTCGATCGCTTCGGCCTCCGGCTCCGCGGCGCCCGGCACCGGCGCCTTCGCTGCGGGCTTCAGCAGTTCCTCCGTGTCGTCCGGATCCGGCAGGCCCAGCTTGTCGCGCACCACCGCGGAGCCGACCTTGCCGCCCATGCCGACGTACTTCTCGATCAACGGCATCAGCGCGGTCATGTCGGTCTGATCCGGCAGGCCGATGAACGCCCGCGGATACTTGCCGTCCTTCGGTGGCCCGAAGTTAAGGTCGATGATTGGCTTGACCAGGTCGCGGTTGATCGGGACCGCTAGGCGCTTGGCGTCGGATTGCTGGATGTCGATGCGCACCTGGTCGTGCACCTTGCCGACTGCATAGCCGCCGGCGATCGCGTCGGTGGTGCCGACCTGGCCGAGGACCGCCTTGGACACCTGCTGGTCGAGGAAGTTCGCGAGGCCGCTGAACAGGCCGCCGTCGCCCTTCGATGCCGCCTCGACGAACTCCACGGCCATGCTGTCCGGGATGATGCCGGCGGCGTCGTGGCCAAGCTGGGATACGGCGCGCAGTAGGATCCGGCGATCGTCGGCCGTAGTACCGGTTGGATACTTGCCGAGCCGAAGCGGCTGGCCATAGGTCTCCAGAAATGACACCCAATCCTTGAGGCCGAAGTTCTTGAACAGCCAGGCCCACGCCACCGGCCGGGCCAGGCCGCCGCGGATCGGGATGCCGGACTTCGCCTGAATGATCGTGGTGATGAACTTGTAGGCGGCGAGCGGCTGCGGCTGACCGTCATCGCCGCGCAGCCGGATTGTGCGCATGTCCACCTGGTCGAACATGAACCAGCGTGGATCGCGCCACTCCAGACGCTTCGGCCACCATTGCTTGGCAGTCGTCTCCCACAGGATCTCCACGACGCTGAAGCCCTTGCCGACGGCGTCGAGCATGTCGAACAGCTCGTCTTCCAGTTCGTCGCGGCGCAGCCACTCCCGGATGAAGTCGGCGTGCTCGATGTAAGGGGCGTTGTCCTCGGCCGCCTCGACGGTGATCTCCAGCTGGGCGACCGCGCGCTTGCGAGCGCCGAGCACGCCGACGTAGTGCAGATCCTTCTCCTCGATGTCCTCGGCCAGCTCCAGGTACGACACCGGGTCGCCTTCCTCGGAGCCGCGCAGGATGCTGCCCAGGCGCGCCGGTGTGAGGCCGCGCGACGGGTGCTCGCCGATCGGGCGGCGCACGCCGGCCATTGTCGGGCCGGCCAGCTCATCCAGCAGATCGGCGCGGCGCAGCGGCGTCACACCGTCCGCGCCAACCAGGATCGGGGTTGCCATCGACGTTGCTCCTACCAGGCCCCGCGCCCGAAGCGGGCGCCGGGCATTTCGTCATCGGTTCCAAAGGCCGAGGCTTCATCGACCCGGCGGCGCAGCGGAATCGCGGCCTCGTAGCCGAACTCCACGATGCCGGTCAGGGTCGCCACGTAGAAATGCAGTAGCGCCTGGCCGGCGTCGCCGTGCCGGCGGCCGCCATCGCTGCCTTCGTTGCGAATGTCGCTCGGGATCTTGCCGACGCCGCCGACTACCCGGAACTGACGCAGGTCGTCGCGGACATCGATGTCGGCCGGGATCGCGATGGTCCTGTCCTGAAAGGCAGCTGTGAACTTCGGCGTGTGCTCCCGGTACCAGGCGTCGTTGGCCATCAACTCGGTGACCCGATTCGAACCGAACTTCTGGCGCGCCTCCTGGGCCAGCACCATGCCGTTGCCGTTAGCGTCGAGCACCATGCGCTGCAGACGGCTCAGCCGCTCGCCGATGTAGTAGAGCGCTTGTTTCTGCTGGTCATAGGGGCACTGCCGCAGCTCGACCAACAGCGGCGTGCGCCGCACCAGGTTCTGCGCGGTGTAGCCGATCACGATGCAGGTCCGGTCCTGGCGCATCGCGAAGTCCTCGCCAATCGCCGTCGGCAGATCCTTCAGCGCGACCAGGTGCGGGCCGACGTTCTCATCCAGCCAGGCGCGCATTTCGGCCTGGCGCTGGCCTTCGGGCAAATCGACGAATCCTTCGACCGGCGGCTCCCAGCGGGCGACGCGATAGTCCTCGACGCTGCACGCCTCGATCCATGCCAGCGGCAGCATGACGCCGTCGCCTTCGCGCGGGACCGCGTCCAGCTCCTCGCGCATGGCATCCACCCGGGTGCCGTAGGATCGCCGCACCTTGCGATACCACTCGGCCTTGGCTTCCGGTGAGGGCGTCCAGTTCCGCAGCAGACACACCCGCTCATAGAGACCGTTGGCGACCGCGTCGTCGAAGGTGATCCGGTGGATTTTGTAGTCGTATCGCCCCTCCCGGGTCTCTTTGATCAGCTCGTTGAAGGCGTTCAACGTGCCGTTATGGGTGCTGATAATCCGGATCTTGCCGCCCCAAATCAGCAGCGCATTGCAAGCGTCAATCACAGCTCGCACCTGCGGGTGGAACGCCGCCTCGTCGATGATCACCCGACCCTGCAGGCCACGAATGTTGGCCGGCCGGCTGGACAGCGCGCAGATCTGGAAGCCCGACGCGAACCGGATCCGATAGGCCTGGATCTGCCGGGAGGTTCCATCGTCCTGGACGTCGTCGAACAGGAAGTCCTCGACGCTCAGCAGCTCCTTCGCGACGGCACGCGCAAACTTGGCGCAGGTCCCGATGAACTCCAGGCCCTTTTCCTTGGTGTCGCCGATGTAGAAGGTGTTGTCGCCGCCGGCCGCCGGACTCGCCGCACCGATCAGGGTGCTAGCCAGGGCCTCGGCGAACGTGATGCCGGTTCGCCGTCCCTTCTCCGCCAGCTTCAAATCGGACTCGTCCGCGACCCAGTCCACCTGGTGGGCCATCAGAATGCCATCCGCCAGAGGATCGAGATCGTCTGGCGGCAGCACTCCCAGCGGCAAGTCGTCGATCGGCGATCGCGGCGGCGACAGCGCCGTTGTGGCGAGCAGCTCACTCATGTGGGTTTGAGCCGCACGCCCAGGATGTCCCGGCGCAGCTGCGCCAGGCGCTCCGGCGTCAGGCCCTTGCCCTCTCCGGCGGCAATGGCGTCGCGCGCGGCCTGGTCGATCAGCTTGGCGGCATCACGTTTCAGCTTGGCCAGGATCTTCTCTTCGGCATCGAGCGTCGCTTTACGAGCGGTTGAAAGGTCCTTCAGGCCCTTCATCAACAGCATGAACTCTTCGATCTCGATCCCGCCGTCTTCGCCGGCCTGCTTGTTCATGATCTTGAAAGCGATGGTCTGTGCGATCTGCATCAGGAACCGAACGCTATCGTTATCCTGCGCGCCGAACTCCTTACCCAACTGTTTGGTGACCGCGCGCATCTTCTCCATGTCGCCGCGCATGTTGGCGGTGGAGACGCTCCAGCGAACCACGGAACTGCGCGATGGCGTATCGTCCAGGCGCAGCGACGCGAGATACTCCACGACGTCGTCGATCGTGCGGCCTTCGTCGACCAGCAACCGATTGATCTGCTCCAGAATAGCCGGATCCAGCCGGGCCATCTTGCTCTTGGGACCAGGCTTAGCCATAGGTCAGCCTCACTGGCCCGGCAGGCGAACGCCTGCAGCCCGAAGTCGGCCCTCGGCTACCGCCAGCCCCTTGTCCGACAGCGTGGCGGTGTACGTGATCCGACTGGGCGTGACGTTCTCGTGCAAGCGGACCAGGCCGGCGTCGCGCAGCCAGCGCAGCTCGATCTGCAGGTCCTCGCGGGACAGGAAGTGGTTGTGGTACTTCGCGATCATCGACTGAAGCAGGCCCTCGTAGGCGCTGCCGTCCGGCGCTTCCTTCAGCGACACCAGGACCGTGATCCGCCACTCCTCCTTGACCATCTCGGCGATGCTCATGGACTGGCTCCCTTGATTTCGTTCTCGACGAGCATGTCCACCTTGCGGCCGATCGCGCTGACCGCCCGATCCATGCCGTTCATCTGACCGACCACCGCCTTGACGTCACCGCGGATCGCTTCGAGCGACACCAGCAGATTGTTGAAGTCCCGGTGCGACGGGGTTGTCTCGGCCTTCTGCTGCATCAACGAGATGAGCGTCTCGATCCCGTTCAGCCGCTGATCGTGCCGCTCGACGGCGAGCTTTCGGGCGTCAGCTTCCTCAGCCAGGTCACCGCGGGTCGGGAAGATGGACCGCAGGTACAACAAGCCGATCGCCAGCAGGAAATTGCCGGCGACAGATAGCGCGCCCAGCCAGGCGGGAAGCTCTCCGAACCACTCAATCATCGCGACGCGCGGTCCCTGTCCTCTTGGCATCGGACGCAGGTGTTCGTTTCGTAAGCCACGCGCCGAGCCAGCGGGATCTCTTCTCCGCACTCCACGCAGATCTTCGAGGGTGTGACCGGTCGCCGGCAAAGGGCCGACCGCAGCGCATCAGCGCGGTCGGTTTCTTCGCGAGCCTGGGCGGCGTCGATTATGTCAGGCACCGCCATCCTCGCGATCGGTGGCCGCCTGGATACGGTGATGCAGGGCGTCGGTGACCTCCTGCAGCTCCGCCCACTCGGCCGGGCTCGGGTCTCTCTTCTCGGCGATTGCTCGCTTGACGGTGTCGGCCGCGGCGATCGCCCGCGGGATGCCCTCGGCGGCCAGCTCCGCGATCTGAAACCCCAGCGCGACCATCTCAAACGGCGTCATGATCCGGATCCCGCGGCGCTGGTGCCCGTCATCTTGCCAGGCCCCTCGCGCTGCCGGGCGCTGACATACGAAATCAACTCGACCAACGCCGCCCTAGCGGTGGCCATCGACACAGCCGTTGCGACAGCATCGCCGGATCGCACCGCCTCGCTGGCACTGGAGATTGCCGAATAGGTCATCCGATCGAGCCGGGCGACCGCGACGCGCGTGTCCTTGGTGGCGTAGTCGCTTTCGACGTAGGCAACCGCGGCAACCATGGCCGTGTTGTAGTCGGCCTGCAGAGCGAACATGCGCTGCGCTGGCGACACCGCCTCGGCCTTCGTCAGCTCGTAGGTACTGCAGGCGATCGGGCCACCGAGCGCCAAGCCGCCGAGCAGCAGGAAGGCCAGCGCCAGTTTCTGGGCGGTCCCGATCACCTGGGCCGGGAAGGTGGACTTCAGATCGCCGTCGATCCGGCGCAGGATGTCCATGATGTGCGGCGGCACGAAGTAGTGGACGGCGCCCATCACCAGGCCCACCGCGGCGGTCTGCAGTTCGGCCGGAATCTCCACGCCGGCATAGGCCAGGGCGCGGGTCAGCAGCCAGGTGGCGATGCCCGACAGGCCGGCTGCCAGGAATTTGCGATCCGGGAGCCAGTGCAACTTGATAGCGTTCACGATCGGTCTCCTCAGTAGGACCAGAAGGCCGGGCGCTGGGCGTGGTAGCCCTCCGCCACGGCCATATCGTCGAGGTGGATGAAGCGCGGGCCGGCGCTGCCGTTCGGCTGCGACACACCGATTCCGGTGAACCCGAACGATCGGGCGCGCTCGACGATCGTCAGCGCTCGAAGGCCGTAGATCTGGATATCGACGGCGCGGGCGAAAGTGTGCGAGCCAGGCTGCTTCTTCTTACGCTCGGCCGGGTGCGACGGGTGCCGATAACCGCTGGAGATCGGGAACTTGAAGCCGAGCGCCGTGCGCAGGGACTGCAGCTTGTCCATGAACGCCGGCACGATGATCAGCTCGCCGGTATGTTTGCAGGTCAGCTCCGCCGGCGTGAAATTCGGCCAGCCCCAATGCTCCGGAACAGATGGCTTTGACATCGCGTTCGCCCTCTCAATGCGAGGGAGCGGGTTATTCCCCCGCCCATGCATTGAGAGTTGCCGCAATGGCGACAGACATCACTGGTGACGTTCGTCACCCCTTGGGGAAATCAGCGTTCTTTGAGGGGAGCGAGCAACGGCAGATCGGCATCGCCGTCACGAGCCTGCGCACGATGACGTTTCACGGTTCGCGCCGCAATACCGAACCGCCTGGCCATGTCTGAGGCGCTGCCCTCGCGCTGGACGATCGCCGCCCGCAGACTGGCGGCACGCGTGGCTCGATGGCCGAACGGACCAAGCGGCACGTCGACGTGACCGGGACCGTGATTCTCACAAAGCCAAACCGCCAGCGGTTCGCCGAAGCGTTCCACGAACCGGTCGGTCGGGTGCTTCGGTACCACAAGGATCGCGCCACCGGCATCCCTCGCCAAACGCAGCGCCTCTCCGGTGCTCAACGCCTCGGCGACATCGGCCAGGAGTTTCGGGAGCGGGGGCGCGGCGTCGGTCATCAGATCAGCCCCTCCACTGTTTGAAAGGTTGCCAACACTGGCACCGGAGCCGGCCACGCTATTGGCGATCGGGGCTTTCCTTGGTGGTCAACCGGATCAATCAAATCGGACGCCGCCAGGATGCGTGTGAGGTAGTCGGATTCCTTGCGCTGCCGGTCGCACGCCGCATGAATTCCACGGCGGACACCGCTCCGGTCGCGGTTGTAAAATCGACCTATCAGCGCACAGTCGTGATTGCCGTTTGATTGGCCGAGTAAAAACGCTGCCTGCCGTGCGGCGGAAATACGGTGCTCGCGAGACGGCCCGCGCAACTCTTCGACGGTTACCGGCCAAATCTGCGCAACAGCCTTGGCGATCTCACTGTTGAGGATACGCCGGCTCATGATCCGACCCTCGCCTGGGCCTGGCGGATCGCCTTGCCGAACCACTCCATCACCCGATGCCAGTCCTCCGGCGCGTACTCGTGCGGCGCGGTCTTAGCGGTTGCCGCGATCGCCACGCCCCACCACCGGGCTTTCGGATTCTGAGTCGCGCTCAGCTCTGCCAGCCGACGCCACTGTGCGGACACCACCGCGAACGGTTCATGCGAGGCGGCCGGCAGGTATGGTTCCCACTGGCCAAGCCCGTCCCGCGACCAGTCGACCCCGGCGCGCTCGGCCATCTTCTTCAGGCCCTCGATCGCCTTGCTCGCGCTGTCGACGTCCAGCCATTGCAGCGCCGCGACCCGCGTGGTGCGCTTGACGTAGGCGGCCAGCGCGTCCTCGGTCGGGTTGCGGACCTCGCCCAGGTGATAGAGCGACAGCCACAAGGCGCGCAGCTTGCGGGCCTGCTCGCCATCGGCCATCGGCCGGCGTCCAGACCGCACCGGCCGCGACTTCGCCGGCTTGAAGCCCTCCGCCTTGAAGTGCTCCAGCAGCTCGTCGAGTTGGCGATCGGACAGTTGCGCGCTGCTGGACTTGCCGGGGAACAGCCGGCCGATCGCCGCGCGATAGGTGACGTCGTCGAGCCGCAGCTCTTTCTTGGCGATGTGGATCTTCGCCAGCCGGGCGTTGCGGATCGGCGCCGAGGCGGCGCGCTTCGAGGCGGCAGTCATGTGGCACCTCGCTGGTCATAGTCGCCGGGCCGCGCCAACACGTTGTTGACCGCCTGGGCGAGTGCCTCGCGGTAGTTGACCACTGCGGCCATGGTCCGGTCGGCACGGACCGCTCGCCAGGTGCCGTACACCAGGCGCTGGCTTTCCCGAGGCACCATGCTCCAGCAGTTCCGACACATGGCGTGCCCGGCGCGTGCGGTCGCGCCGCAGCCGGGCACGGGGCAGACCCGGCCCGTCATCGCCAGGCCCTCGAGCAGGCCCAGCAACCACCAAGCACGATGGCCGCAAACCAGCTCCACAAGATCCACGGATAGGTGGCCGGCTCTACCGAAAGGCCGACCAGAGCGCTTGCGGCCACGGTGACCACCGTGGCGCCGGCGAGCATGATGATAATGCGCATGATCACGCCTCCCATACCGGATGGCCGGGACCGAAGGGCGTCATGGGAAACTCTTCCCTAGCGACCGACGTGGCGATCTTCAGTCGCTCTAGCATCCGGAGTGCATCGGCTTCATGCATCGCGGCGACGGCAAGCTCGCCGGCTTCAACGCATTGCTTCGCTGCCGCTGTGCAATCGACGAACGAGACGGCGAAGGTTGCGATCTCCAGCAAACCAGCAATCTCGTAGTCGGCGAGCGGCAGTTCTTTGTGGTTTAAGATCCAGCGGTGCAGGCTGGGAAGTTGCCGAAGGTCCATTTCACACCCCCTGCGCGGCCAGGACCGGCCCGATCGGCGGCCAGCCGGCGAACTCGCCGACCGGCAGCGGCGTCGGCAGGCCACGCACCGGCGTGACGGTGCGGACCTCGCCGCCGGTGGCCCGGTACACCCACAGATCTCGCCGCCCATACCAGAGCGCCAGGTGCACCACGGTGGTCTCCGTCGGTGTCGACGGGTCGTAGATCTCGATCGACACCTGCTCGTGCGATCGGCGGGTCATCACGCACCGCCTTCCGGCGCGGCCTTGGCGGCCGGCTCCGGATACTTTTCCCCGCACCAGGGGCAATAATTTGGGGTGACCGCCTGAGTCTTGTTGCGCCGAGTTTCGTGGATCCACTTGTCCTTGCGGATCAGCCCGATCAGCGCGCGCGACACCGTTCCAGGCAGCAAGGGCATCGTCGCGTGAATGCAGTGCTCCGGTCCGACGAGCGCATTGATCTTGTTGACGCAGTTGCACATCACGCACCGCCTTCCGGCGCGGCGATCGCCGGTACCGGAATGTGGCTGGCCGTCATGCCCTCGGGCACTTCAGCGGACGCCATGTCGACCGGGATCGTCTCCCAGCCGCCGCGGGCGTCCTTGCGCTGCAAGCGGATGTACGCCTTGCTTCCCTCGACGCGGATGCTGTCACGCAGGGCCTGCATCGCCCGCTGCCAGCCTTCGTCGGTGATCTCCATCCGCAGCAGCGAGAACACCCGCTCGCGGCTGACCTGGCCTTCCTTGTCGGTCTGGAACGCCTCGGTGATCACGGCGCGCAGCTCGGGCCGAGCGTCGCTCGACCAGTCCCGCAGGCAATCGTCGATGATCGACTTCGCGATCTGCAGGCCCGAACCGAAGGTCAGCTGGTCCTGCACCTGGACCTTGATCCGCAGCGTGCCGTCGTAAGTGGTCAGGGTGACGTTGCCCTTGCCTTCCATGCCGCGCTTGCGGGCGCCGTACTTTTCGGCCAGCAGATCTAGCAGGGTGGCGACGTCCTCAAAGGTGTGGCCCTTGAAGCGGCCGATCTGCGCCGACAGCGCCTCGGCGTGGCCGATCACGCTGCGGACCATCTGGTCCTCCAGCAGCTCGTGATCCTTGACCAGGGACTTCGGGATCAGCCGGCCCTTGGCGTCCATGACGTACCCTTCCGGGATCTCGGCGGGAGCGGGCGATGCAATAGCGTTCAAGCTCACATGAGCCTCCGTTTAAAGCGGATTGAAGGAAGGCGGACACCCCACCAGCGCAGCTGCTGGGCGATCAGCCAGATCAGGCCGTGGCGGGGGTTACGCATGGTCGAACACCACGTCGGCCTGGAACGGCCCGTTGGCGTCATCGCAGGCGGTCATGCGCAGCCGCCCGCTGTCGGGATTGAGGTCCATCACGGCGGTGACCAATTCGCCGCCCGGCGAGCGCATCCGGTAGACACGCAACTCTCCGGACGGCCGCCAGGTCTCCACGGCGGCGCGGAACTCGACGGTTCGGCCGTTGACCGGGAGCCGCCACCGGACGGTGGAGTCGATCGGCGGGAAACCGGTTTGAAGGTTGACGCCGCTCATGCCGCCGACCCTCCCTTCGGGCCGCCGTGCGGCAGGTATTTCGGTCGGGCCGGGATCCGCTTGCGGAAGGCCAGGAGGTCGACCACCGGGGCGGTGGCGTCGTCGGAGCCGACCACGCGCAGATGCGTCGGCACCCGGCGGCGCTCGACGGCATCGGCCATCCGGGCGGCGTCACGCAGCTCCACGCATCCGGCCTCGAACACCTCATAGGGGATGGCGTCGCCGGAGATGATAGCCTCGCGCCAGGCGTCGAAGACGTTGCGGATCTTGTCGCCGATCATTGTCCGGCCCCCAGGTTCCGCAGCGTCCTCGACGGCATCGGCCATCCGGGCGGCGTCACGCAGCTCCACGCATCCGGCCTCG
>CAYNFA010000012.1:0-5449 GCA_964396345.1 uncultured Thalassobaculum sp. | reverse complement strand
CTCGACGGCATCGGCCATCCGGGCGGCGTCACGCAGCTCCACGCATCCGGCCTCGAACACCTCATAGGGGATGGCGTCGCCGGAGATGATAGCCTCGCGCCAGGCGTCGAGGACGTTGCGGATCTTGTCGCCGATCATTGTCCGGCCCCCAAGTTCCGCCAGGCTTCCTTGATGCGCTCGACAGTGACGTTGTCGATGCCGCCGGCGTGATACGCGGCGCGGCGGATCGTCTTGGTGACCAACCGCAGCGCGCCGGCCCGGGCGGCGACCTCCTCCAGCAGGGCGATGCAGTCGGCGCATTCGAGGCCCCAGGCGTCGACCTGGGCGCGGACGTCGCCCTTGACCGCACGCGGGATGTAGCGTCGGCCGCCGACCCGGCTGTAGACCTGGGCGTGGTCGCCGGCCTTGCCGCCGCCGGCCATCCGGCCACTGACCGTCTCGTTGCCGACGAAGGCGATGGCGATGCCGACCGAGTCGTGCAGCGACCGGATCTCGTCGAAGCACTGGACCTTCAGGTGCTGTGCCTCGTCGACGATCAGCAGCCCGCCGGTACCAGACACCCGCTGCTCTATCGCCTCGTACAGCGCCCCGGCGCCGCCATGGACCACGTTCCGGATGCCGACCGCCTTGGCGACGTCCCGGAGCGCCAACACCAGCGATGAGCAGTGCGGCCGCATGGTGGCGAGCCAGACGTTGGGGTTGCTGTCGCGGTGGCGCTCGCAGGCCTTCGTCTTGCCGACGCCGGGGACGCCGGTGACTGTCACGATATCGCCGTCCGCCTGCGCCATCGCGAGGGTGACCAGAACGTCGCGAGCCGTCGGGCTGTCGAACCAGGCCGGCGCAGTCGGGATCTGCATCGCCGTGCGCTGGCGACGCTCCCGCGCATCCAGCCACTGTCCGACCGACCGATCGACGCTGGCATTGTCGCCCTTGTATTTACCCTGCAGCCACTGGTTCAGCGCCGCGCCGCTGAAGCCCATCTCCTTCGCGGCGGCGGCCTGGCTCAGGCCGTCCGCCAGCATCGCCGCCTGCACCGTCTGGCGCAGCTCGGCGGCCGGCCTCGGCGCGTTCGATGCCGAGGCCGCTGCCGGCGTGACGCTCGCGTCCGGTTCCGCCGGCGGCTGGTTACTGATATCGTCCATTTTCTACCTCCATCGTTACCGGCCGGTGGGCGTTACAGCGCCCGCCGGCCAACTCACGCCACCGTCACAGACGGTTGCGGTTCCGGGCGGCCGTCATGGCCAGCACGTTGTTCACCAGTTCGTCGGGCAGCGCGTTCGAGTCGCGCTCGGGCAGGCCGCGCTGCGCCCTGACCGGAGCGTCGGGGCGGAAGCGCTGCGGCTGGATCACCCGCGCCTCGGGCTTTGTGCTCGCCGGCGCGTCGGGCATCAGCCGCGCCACGTCGCGCTCGTTCAACACCACCTGCGCCTCGGCCATCTCGCGGGTGGCCCGGTTCTTCTGACTCTTCGCCCGCGCATGTTTCTTGGCCTCGCCCACGTCCATGAAGCCGCTGTCGGCGATGCAGTCGGCGGCGGCGATGTAGTCGCCGGCCAGGTCGTAGACGTGGATCGGGTTGCCGAGACGGTCCGGGTCGTACCGGACGGCGACCTTCTCGCCGATGTGCGGGATCAGGGCCTGGCTGTAGTAGCGGTTGCCGTAGAGGTGGATCACGCCATCGGGCTTGCGGCAGGTGATCCCGGCGACCGGCAGCAGCCAAAGCAGCCGCGTCATCGCGTCGTCGGCGTCCGGCTTGCGGATCAGGTCGCGCTCATAGCTCTCGGCGAACACCTCGTCGAACGAGCGGCCTCGGGCGACCATGCTGTTGCGGTCGGTGCGGGTGTTGTAGCGGTAGATCTCGCGCTCGCAGACCCGCAGCACGTCGATCATCCGGGCGGTGCGACTGCCATAGTTGGCCGGCTTGTTGGCCGGGCTGTTGCCCGTGTAGGCACCCTCGAACTCCGGCGCCTTGCTGATGTAGCGGGCGAGGTCGCCGAACGCCCGCTCGATCGGCTTGGACTGGCCGTGTGCCGGCTTGGTGAAGCGCAGATCTATCCCGAGCGCCGGAAACAGCCCCAGGAAGTCATCGTCGCGGATCTTGTAGCGGTTGCGGTATTTCACCCCGCCGGTGTTCGACTTGGCGGCCGCCGCCATGGTGTTGTCGGAGAACACCGTGTCGGGAATGCCCCAGTTCTCGATCACGTCACCGAACGTCAGACGGAACCCGTTCGCCGACTCCGATGTATCCAGACGCCACGCCAGGATCTTGTTGCTGGACAGGTCTTGGAAGGTCAGCAGGAGGGCGCGGGCGACTTCGCCGTCGGGCCACTCGACGAACAGATCCAGCTTGTGGCCGTCGTAGTTGATCGCCTGCAGCGCCCGCAGGTCCGAGCGGTCACGGCGCTGTGCCGGACGGATCGCGTCGAGGTGATCAGCGCCGTGGCGTTTCAGGATCACGACCTCGGGGTCGATCTCGCGGTCGAGCTTGCGCTTCAACGTCGCCGGGGCCGCCGGAAGGGTCCAGCCATGCACCGCGGCGGCATCTTTCAGCCGGTTCCAGCACTCCGCAATGCCCGGCCGGCTCTGCCGCAGATAGTCGGCCAGGAAGACGTCCCACGCCTGCGGACTGATGTCGGCGGTCCGGCGCTGCTCGCGGCAGTAACGCGGCGCCAGCCAGGCCATCCAATCGTGCCGCTCCTTGCCGGCCACCTGCCGGAACCAGCCCCAGATCGAGCCGGCGCTCACCCCGCGCTCGGCCGCTACGATCTGCACCGCCGTCGAGCGGGCTGTGCCGCCGCGCTCCATCTGCAGCACCGCGTCCAGGGTCAGGACGCTAAACTTTGCGCGCTCGCGGCCCTTGTCGTTCAGTGTGTCGAAATGCGCCCACGCCGCGGCCCGGTCGGGCGCGCCCGCCTTGGCGGCGGCCTCGGCCGCCTGTTCGCGCACGCCGCGCGCCAGCAGCGCCGAGCGGGCCTGTAGCGGCAACAGGGAGAAATGGTACTCCAGGCCGCCGCCGCGGCCCTTGCGGCGGCGGGCCAGTGGCTGGCCGGCTGCGGTGTGGATGGCGGCCCAGCCTTCCCGGTCGGCCAGCACGCAGATGCCGCGCTTGGTGCGGGGTGCGCCGGACAGCTTTAGCTCGGCCAGCTCGGCCAGCGTGAACCACTCGGCGCGCATCAATGACCCCGCCATGTACGGTCGTCGCGGTCGGCCAGATGCTCTTCCTCGTCGGCGATCCGGCGGTGGTCGCGGGCGCGGTCGCGGCGGATCGCCGAGCGGACGGCGGCGAGGTATCGGGGGTCGATCATCGCCTTGCCGACCCGGCGGACCGCCGGCACCAGCAAGTCCGGCCGCTCCAGCGCCACGGCCAGCGCGACCATCCTTGCGTGGCTGATGTTGTGATCCTCGCGGGCCTGGCTGGCGTAGGCGTTCAGCATGTGGACCGAGACCGTCTCGCCGAGTTCCTCCGACATGCGTCGAGCGACCTCGTCGCGGGGCATCTCGGCGGCGCGCAGCGCGTCGGCGACCTGCCGGCTCACCAGCTCGGCCAGCCGACAGCCCGCCGGCGCCGACTCCGGCGCCTGGTCCGACTCCGGCGGTAACGTTGGAGCCTTCGGCCGCCATGACAGGAACAGGTCCGGCGTCTCGGTGTCCCTTAGGCGCCGCGTCGTCATCGATCGCCTCCGGAAGGAGGCCGGATCCGGTTGAGGTTGGTATAGCCGGTCAATATGATCAGGGCTTGCCAGTCGCTGTCGCTCCAGCGATTGGCTTCGGCCCAGGTCATGAAGCTCTCCTTCCCGGAGGCAAGCCCAAGTACCGGGGCGACGTCGGCGTACTGGACGTTACGGGCCAAATACTGCGCCTGCGCCAAGGCCGGGTTCCGGTAGTAGCTCCGCAGCTCCAGCTGACGGGTGATATCGACCACGTCGGCCATCACTCGGCGTCCTCCGGCCACTGCGCCGCCAGGAACGCCTTGATCTCGCCGCGCCCGTGCAGGTGCGTCAGGAAGTTCCGGCGGTCGCGAGCGCTGCCTCGGCCCCAGCCATCGATCATTCGCCCCAGCCACTTGTCGGTGACCGGCGCCACCGCCCGCCGGTCGCGGATCCAGTCGACTGCGTCCTTCACCTTCTTGGCCGGCCCGTCCTTCGCCAGCAGTATGTCGGCGACGCGCGCCTGCTCGCTCGGCGACAGGGCGGACAGCTTGAACAGCTCGCCCTCCCGCCGGGCCAGTGCGGTGCCGGCGATCCGGGCGCGGACGGCCGGGTCGAGGCGCTCGTAGATTTGCACGGCGCGGCGGATCGAGCGCTCGGCGGCGCCGGTCTCCTGGGCAGCAGCGGCGGCGAAGGAGAGGGCCGGCGTCCAGATGGCAATTTTTGCCGTTTGGCCTTTTTCAATGACTTGCAGACCGGCAGCGCCGTTCTTCGCCCCCGGATGCAGCTTTTCGTAGACCCGCTTCCTCTCCGCGTAGGATGCGGCGCGGTCGAGTGGGTTCAGGTCGTGGCGGGCAAGATTCTCGTCAATCTCGCGCAGCAGGGCCTCGTCGTCGTCGATCCCGCTGACAACCCGCACCTCCACGCTCTCCAGGCCGCAGCGCCGCGCCGCTTCCAGGCGGTGGGCGCCGGCGATCAGCACGTAGCGGCCATCGACCTCGCGCACCTCGATCGCCTGCATCAGTCCAAGCTCGGCGATGCTTTCCGCGAGTGCGGCGACATGCGCCTCGTCGACCACCCGCAGGCGCTGGCCGGCGTCGATCGACGAGAGCGGGATCTGTTGGACCTTGCCGATTTCCATTGTCATCGCGCGGCTCCGGCTTTGACGGTGCGGGCGGTCATCGCGTCAGATCCCGCGCGGAACGCCGGGGTGCGCCAGATCGGCCCACATCGCGTAGACCTCCAGTCCGAGTTCGAACAGCGGGTGCGCCGCGCGGCCGCGCGGGTGGCTGTCCAGCCGCTCGTCGATGGCGTCGACCATCGTGCGGAGGATCTTGATCGCGGCCCTGCGGGCGCCGCCGGACAGGGCGCGCTGGCGCCGGGTCGAGGAGCGTGTCGTGCTGCGGGAAGTGTTCATGCGGCTTCTCCTTTTTGACGTTCACCGCCGGCCCGATGCCCGGCAGGGTGCTGGTGTCCGGTCCGGACTGCGTCGAGCTTCTGCCAGAAGTCGGCAAGGCTCGTGCGGCCCGGCGGCCTGGTCGGCCCGAAGCGGTCACGCATGATGAGAACGGCCTCGTCGATGATCATTTTCCGATGATTGGCGACGACGAAGTCCCGGACCTCCCGGTCCCGCCACCACCGAGGACGACGCCCCGTGCGCCAGATCGGAAGATGCGTAATGGCCTCAGCCAGCGAGGCGTGCTCGACGAAGCCGATTGCGCTCTCCAGCACCGCCAGCCGCCGCTCCATCAGCGCCCAGGGGTCGCCCTCCGCGGACACCGGCGGGGCGGCGGGGGCAGCGGGCG
>CAYNFA010000011.1:16753-19748 GCA_964396345.1 uncultured Thalassobaculum sp. | reverse complement strand
CCGAGCCGTTCGGCCCGATCAGGCCGAGGATCTCGCCCTCGGCTAGGTCGAAGCCGATGCGGTCGACGGCTGTAAAGCCGCCGAACCGCTTCGTCAACTCGCGCACTTCCAGCATGGTGCCCATCGCCGTGTCCGCGCCGGTGCCGTATCGACGATCAGCGGGCGTAGGAATGGCCGCCCGGCAGCGGCAGCACCGGATCCATAGTCTTGATCGCGGTCGGCCAGACGATCTTGGTCACGCCGTCCACATACTGCATGACCACCGGCGACGACCGTTCGTTCTGACCCGCCATCTCGTGGCCCGGCGGGTTGAACTTCACGCCGTATCCCTGAATCGTGCCGCCGACCGGGATGTCGGTGTCGAGGGCGGCCTTGCGCAGCGCCTCGGGGTCATAGCCGCCGTACGTCTTGATGGCGCGCGGCAGCACGTCGGTGAAGAAGATCCAGGCCTGGTTGAAGCCCATGGAGGTGTGCGGCGGCACCTCGATGGCACCGGACTTCTCCTTGTAGCGCTTCACCATCTCGGCGGTCAGGTCGCCTAGACCGGGGGCCAGCGTGCTGGGGTCGAGCAGTTGAGCCGCCACCGGGTCGACATTGTAGATGAAGTCGGCGTCCTTGCCGAAGGTGTCCTTCAGCTTGTCGATCTGGCCATAGCCGGCCCCGTGGCCGATGAGCGCCGCCCACTTGAGGCCCTGCTCCTTGGCCTGACGCAGGAACAGCGTGATGTCCGGGTTGTAGCCGGTGTGCAGGATGACGTCCGGCCGAGCCCGGCGCAGCTTCGTGACGAGGCTGGACAGGTCCGGGGCCGAAGCGGCATAGCCCTCCTTGAGCACTACATTCATGCCGTTCTTCTTGCACGTCTCCTCGTTGCCGGCGGCGACGCCGGCGCCATAGGGGCCGTCCTCGTAGATGATGGCGACCTTGAGGTCGGCCGGCTTGATGCCGAGCTTGCTCTCGGCGTGCTCGTTCAGGAAGGTGCAGGAGGCCCAGCCGAACTGGTCAGTATGGACCTGGCCACGGAAGACGTACCGCAGGTTCTTGCCCTTGAAGACGGCCGACGCGGTGCAGACGTTCGCCCACATGAATTTCTTCTGCGCGTCGATCTTCTGAGCCATGGGCACGCAGTGCGCCGACGAGTAGACGCCCATCAGCAGGTCGACCTTCTCCTGGTCGAGAAGTCGGTTGGTCTCGTTGATCGCGACCTCGGCTTTCGACTGGGCGTCGGCCGTGATCGGTTCGATCTTGTGGCCTTCGACGCCGCCCTTCTCGTTGATCATGTCGATGGCAATCTGGGTCCCGATAGCGGCGGCCTGCGAACCGCCGGCCGCGAACGGGCCGGTGAAGTCGTAGATCACGCCGATGCGGATCGGGTCGGCGGCCTGAACGCCGGCGAGAGGCAGCGCGACCGCCGCGACCCCGAGCACGCCCCACGCCGTGCGACGCACGGCCTTCCTGAACGTCATGACGCTATCCTCCTGACTGATGATGCCGGCCGGTGGACCCGGCTCTGAAACGATGGCGACGGCAGTGTCTACGGCAATTCAACGCGGAGTCAATCGGCTGACGTATCAGATGGCAATGTCTCCAGGCTGGCGGGCATCGAAAGCGGCGCGGGGCGTATCAGGGACCGTGTTGCGGGGCGCGGGTCAACCGGCGCCAGAGCCGTTTCGCCCAAGACCGGTGGCGCGTCTCTTCTGGGACGCGAGGGATGCGGGGGTCTTCCCAGCCGGGCCGCTCATGGTGCAGCCCGCGGTCGAGGGTCGGGAACCCGGCGACCTGCCCGGCGCGCTCTTCGAGATCCGCCGCGCGGGCCTTGGCGACGAGATCCTGGTAACGGCCCGCCAGTTCCACGTCGGCTTCGAGCGCCTGGGCGAACCGCCCGCCACCGAACTCGCCGGCATAGCCGGCCTGGACCGCCAGGGCCTGCAGGCGGGCGTTGTCGAGCTGCGAGGCGGGCTGGACGTCATGCGCCTGGAGAAGGGCGAGGAACTCAATGTCGCCCGGTTCGGTCGGCGCGAATCCGCGGAACCGATAGGGAAACAGGCCAAGACTCTCCAGCGCCTCGCACAGTTCGACGAATCCGAGCGGCGTGAAGACGCTGCAATGGGCGTCGACGTACCGGTCCTCGAGGGTCGCCGAGCGCGCCAGGTCGATGGCCTGGACGCGTTCGAACATCGGCGGTGGGCTGTGCGGTAGTCGGGATCCTTCCAGGCGCGCTCGCAGTCGACGTGAGCGACATAGGCGAAGTGGTCGATGATCTGCTCGGCCGTCGGCTTGTCCACTTCGCGGAGGTACCACCCGATCCAGTCCGACAGCGCGGTGTCCCGCCGCAGCAGGTCGAAGGTGAAGCGGCGGTCCGGTAGCACCAGGAAGACCTGGCCGTCCGGGGTGAGCAGCGACTTCAGGTCGAGGAGCCACTGCACCGGGTTCGAGAAGTGCTCGAAGACATGGCTGGCGACGATCAGGTCGAAGCGCCTACCGTCGGTGACCGCGCCGGCGATGCCGCCGTCGCTCCAGACATAGTCGACCGTCACAATCCGGTCCTTGTCGACGGCGGGATCGACGCCGTACTTCTGCTTAAGGGCCGGGGTGTCGAGGTGGTCCAGGTAATGGACGTTCGGTGCCTGCGGATCCAGGACCGGCTTGTCCAGCGCGCCGATCTCGAGGGCGACGGTCGTATCCAGGTCGACGTGCCGCTTCAGGAAGCCAATCCGGTCCATTCGTGCGCTCCATGCCGTCCGGGACGCCGAACCGACGCGCTTCATCATAACCATATCGGACGGTCGGGACGCGAGGGCCGGATAGGGATCGTCAGTCGAAGGTTTCGAGCGCGTCGACCGCGGCCCGGTCGTAACCAAGCGAGGCCTTCAGCAGCTGCCGCGTGTAGGGGTGGGACGGCTCCGAGCGGCGGAGCTGGTCGACGGTGAGTTCCTCCACCACCCGGCCGGCGTTCATCACCGCCAGCCGGTCGCACATGTGGGCGATGACCGAGAGG
>CAYNFA010000011.1:0-16743 GCA_964396345.1 uncultured Thalassobaculum sp. | reverse complement strand
GTGAGGTCGTGGCTGACCAGGATGTAGGTCAGGCCGTGCTCTCGCTTCAGGCGTTGCAGCAGGTTCAGGATCTCGGCCTGCACCGAGACGTCGAGCGCCGAGGTCGGCTCGTCCAGCAGCAGAAGCTTCGGCTCCAGCATCAGCGCGCGGGCAATCGCCACGCGCTGGCGCTGGCCACCGGAGAGCTGGTGCGGGAACCGGAACCGAAACTCCGGACCGAGCCCGACGTCGCGCAACAGCTCGAGCACCCGGGCGTCGACATTGGCCAGGCCGTGGATCCGACCCGGCTCACCGAGCGTGCCGTCGACGGTGTGGCGGGGATGCAGGGAGCCGTAGGGGTCCTGGAACACCATCTGCACGGTCTCGTAGAACCGGGCCGTCCGCCTGGCTCCCAAGTCTTCGCCCTCGACCGCGATGCGGCCGGTCCAGTCGCGGGCCAGGCCGGCGATCGCGCGCAGCACCGTGGACTTGCCCGAGCCCGACTCGCCGACCAGGCCGAAGCTCTCGCCGCACCGCACCGCCAACGAGACGTCCCGCACCGCGTGCACGGCGTCCTCGTCCTTGCCGAAGCGGACGTCCAGGTGCTCGATCAGCAGGGCGGTGTCAGAGGATGCGGGCATCGACCCCGGGCTCCGTCTTCCAGGCTTCGTCGCGGACCAGGGTCGACAGCCGCTCGGTCGGCCGATCGACCCGGGGCAGGGAGGCGAGCAGCCCGCGAGTGTAGGGGTGGCTGGCGGCGTGCAGCTCCGACGCCCGGCAGGTCTCGACGATCTGGCCGGCGTACATGATCACCACCCGGTCGCAGAACGACGCCACCAGGTTGAGGTCATGGGAGATGAACATCAGCCCCATGCCGCGCCGGCTGACAAGGTCGTCGACAATCGCCAGCACCTGCATCTGCACGGTGACGTCCAGCGCCGAGGTCGGCTCGTCGGCGATCAGCAGGTCGGGATCGGGTATCAGCATCATGGCGATCATGATGCGCTGGCCCATGCCGCCCGAGACCTCGTGCGGGTAGGCACCGTACACCCGCTCGGGGTCGCGGATCCGCACCGCCTCCAGCATCTCGATGGTCCGGCGCTTGGCCTCTGACGACGAGGCGGCGGTGTGCACGCGGTAGGCCTCGGCGATCTGCCTCCCGACCGTCATCACCGGGTTAAGCGAGAATTTCGGGTCTTGCATGACCATGGCGATGCGGTTGCCACGGATCGAGCGCAACTGGCGCTCGCTGAGCGACATCAGGTCAACGCCGTCGAACATCATCCGGCGGGCCTGGACGACCCCCGGTGGTCGGATCAGGCCCAGCACGGCGCGGCCGGTCATGGTCTTCCCGGATCCCGACTCGCCGACGATCCCGACCTTCTCGCGGCCGACCGAAAAACTGATGTTGCGGACCGCCTCGACGATGCCGGTGCGGGTCGGGAACCGCACCGAGAGGCCGTCGACCTCCAGCAGCGGGCCGCTCATCGCCCGGACCTTGGATCCAGGGCGTCGCGCAGGCCGTCGCCGAGCAGGTTGAAGCCGAGGCTGACCGTGAAGATCGCCAGGCCCGGCATGGCCGCCACCCACCACTGGTCAAGGATGAACTGGCGCCCGGTCGAGATCATGGCGCCCCATTCCGGCAGTGGCGGTTGCGCTCCGAGCCCTAGAAAGCCCAGTCCGGCGGCGGTCAGGATGATCCCCGCCATGTCGAGGGTGACCCGCACGATCACGCTGGAGAGGCACAGCGGCATGACGTGCCCGACCACGATCCGAGGCGGCGAGGCGCCCTGCAGCCGGATCGCCGCGATGAAGTCGGAGTTGCGGATCGTCAGGGTCTCGGCGCGTGCGATCCGGGCGTAGGGCGGCCAGGAGGTGAGCGCGATCGCCAGGACCGCGTTGCCGATGCCGGGCCCGAGGGCGGCGACGAAGGCCAGCGCCAGGATCAGCCGGGGGAACGCCAGGAACACGTCGGTCATGCGCATCAGGACCGCGTCGATCCAGCCGCCGGCGTAGCCGGCGACGGTCCCGACGATCAGGCCGAACACCGGCGCGGTGACCACCACCAGCGCGACGATGTAGAGAGTGACGCGGGCGCCGTAGAGCAGGCGGCTGAGGATATCCCGACCGAGTTCGTCGCTGCCGAGCAGATATCCAGGTGAGCCGGGCGGAAGCAGCCGGCGGGACAGGTCCTGGGCCAGCGGGTCGGCGGGTGCCAGCAGCGGCGCGAAGACCGCCGCCAGCACCAGGGCGACCACGATTCCGAGCCCGAGCATGGCCAGCGGGTTGCGGGCGAGGCCGAGCCAGGCGAGGTAGGTCTGGATGCAGCGCGCCTGGGCGCGGCTGGTCGGCGTATCGGTGGTGAGCCAGCCGAGCAGCCCGGTTCGGGTCCCGTTGGCCAGGGTGCGGTCGATCATGCCGTCATCCTCACCGGGCGCGCGGGTCGACGAAGCGATAGAGCACGTCGGACAGCAGGTTCAGGCCGATAAACACCAGCCCGATCACCACGGTCCCGCCGAGCACGGCGTTCATGTCGGCGGAGAGCAGCGCGTTGGTGATGTAGAAGCCGATCCCCGGCCAGGCGAACACGATCTCGGTCAGCACCGACCCCTCGAGCAGGCTCGCGTAGCTGAGCGCGACCACCGTGATCAGCGGCACCATGACGTTGCCGAGCGCGTGCCGCCAGATCACCCGGGCTTCCGACAGCCCCTTCACGCGGGCCGTGGTCACGTATTCCTGGGCCAACTGTTCCAGCATGAAGCTGCGGGTCATGCGACTGATGTAGGCGAGCGAGTAGTAGCCGAGCACCGAGGCCGGCAGGATGATGTGGGACAACGCGTTGGCGAACACTTCGGTGTCGCCGGCCAGCAGGCTGTCAATCAGGATCACGCCGGTGACCTGTGGAACGATGTCCTCGAAGAACACATCGAGGCGCCCGGGCCCGGCGACCCAGTCGAGCTTGCCGTAGAAGATCAGCAACCCCATCAGGCCGAGCCAGAAGATCGGCATCGAGTAGCCGAACAGGCCGATCAGGCGGACCAGATGGTCGGGCCAGCGGCCTTGGTGGACCGCCGCCAGTACCCCGGCCGGGATGCCCAAAATCACGCCGATCAGCGTCGCGACGGTGGCGAGTTCCAGGGTCGCCGGGAACACCCGGGCGATGTCGTCGATCACCGGCCGCGATGTCAGCAGGGAGTTGCCGAAATCGCCGGTCAGCACCTCCCGCAGATAGTTGAAGAACTGGACGATCAACGGCTCGTCGAGGCCCATCGCGGCGCGGGTCGCCATGTAGACCTCGTTGGTCGCCCGCTCCCCGACCACCGCCAGCACCGGATCGATCGGCATGACCCGGCCGATCAGGAAGGTTATCAGCAACAGGCCGAGCAGCGTCGCCGCCAGCGAGGCGAGCAGGCGGCCGGCCTTGATCACGCCGGACCGGGAGGAGAGCCAGGCTCTCCTCCCGCCCGTGATGGAACCTGCGCGGCTCATCGCCATCCGCTACTTGGTCACGGTCCAGTAGTACACCGAGGAGATCGCGCTGCCGGTCACCAGCCCCTCGACCCCCTTGCGCAGACCGGTCTGTTCGATCTTCTGGAACAGGATCACGAACGGGCTGGTGCGCTGGTGCTCGCGCTGGATCGAGCGGTACATCTCGGCGCGCTTCTCGGTATCGGCCTCCTCGACGGCGGCGGCGGTCGCCTTGGTCATCTCGGGGATGTCCCAGGCGTTCCGCCAAGCCAGCTTGCCGGTCAGCTTGGCCTCGTCCGCGTTGTTCGGGTTGTGCGCGAAGGTGTCGGCGTTGGTGTGCGGGTCCGGGTAGTCCGGGCCCCAGGCGCCGAGATAGATGTCGTGCTCGCGGGCCCGGTACTCGCCGAGCGACTGCTTGCCGGTCATGGCGGCCAGTTCAACCTTGATGCCGGCCTGGGTCAGCGTCCCCTGGATCGCCTGCGCCACCGCCATCACCTGCGGCTCGTTGCGATGGTTGATCGTCACCGACACGCCGTCGGCGAGCCCGGCCTCGGCGAGCAGCGCCTTGGCCTTCGCGATGTCGAGCGAGTACGGCTGCTCCTTGAGTTCGCCGAGATAGGTCAGCGGCAGGAACGCCTGATGCACGGTGTACTGCCCGCGCAGAATGGTGTCGGTCATGCCCTTGTAGTCGATCGCCCACTTGAAGGCCTCGACGACCTTCGGGTTGTCGAGCGGCGCCTTCTTCATGTTGAGCGACATGTACATGATGCGGCCGCGCAGATCCTCGGCCACCTTCAGGTCGCCGTTCCCGGACACCGCGGCGATGTCCTCGGGGCTGAGGTTGCGGGCGATATCGATGTCGCCCTTCTCGAGCTGCAGGCGCTGGCTGGCGGATTCCGAGACGTGGCGGATGAACACCCGCTTCATCGCCGGCTTCGCCCGCCAGTAGTCGGCGTTGGCCTCCAGCACGTAAGACTCGTTTGGCTTCCAGGACCTGAGCGCGTAGGCGCCGGTGCCGGCGGTGTTGGTCTTGAGCCACTCGTAGCCCATGTCGCCATCCTTCTCATGCTCCATCGCGACCTTCCAGTCGACGATCGAGCCGATGGTGGCGCTCAGGCAGTTCAAGACGAAGGACTGGGCGTATTTCTTGTCGGTAACGATCACCAGGGTCCGGTCGTCGGTCGCCTTGATGGTCTCGTTGACGTTGTCCTTGGTGAACCCGAACTGGGTCAGGATGAAGGATGGGGTCTTCTCCAGCAGCACCGCCCGGCGCAGCGAGAACGCCGCGTCCTCGGCGGTGAAGGAATTGCCCGACTGAAACTTGACGCCTTCGCGCATGGTCAGCGGGAAGGTCCTGCCGTCCGCGCTTACGGTCCACGATGTGGCGAGGCCCGGCTGGTAGCCGGCGCCCAGGTTCTTCGGGTCGAATTCGACCAGGCGGTCATAGGTGTTCTGCAGCAGGTCGCCGCCGGAGAATTCGAACGCCTCGGCCGGATCGAGCGAGACGATATCGTCGATGGTCGTGGCGATCACCAGGGTATCTTTGGGCGTTGCCGCAAGGGCAGCGGTCGAGGTCATGGCGACCACGGCCAGCATGCCCGCAGCGAACGCGGACGTGAACTTGGTCATCTGTGAGGCCTCCTGTTCGGAGCGGCGGCCGCTTTCCGCGAGGTCGCCGTCCATGGAAACCGGATTGTTGCAGGTTCGGCCGTGGGGAGCGAACACCATTCCCGATCGGGCCGGACGAGATTGTGATCGACCGTCGACGCTCTCAGGTCAGCTTCCAGCCGCCGGCGACATCGATCACCTGCCCGGTGACGAAATGGCCGGCGTCCGAGGTGAGGAACAGCGCGGTCGCGGCCACGTCGTCCACGCTGCCGAGCCGGCCCATCGGCGTGTCGCCGACGATCGCGGCGTTGACCGCCGGGTCGATGCCGCGCATCAGCGGGGTGTCGATCCGGCCGGGCGCCAGCGCGTTCACGTTGATGCCCGAGGGTCCCAGTTCGCCCGCCAGATGCTTGGTCAGGCCGATCAGGCCGGCCTTGGTCGCCGGATAGTGGGCGGCCACGAAGCTGACATGGGTCTTGGCCGCGACCGACGACTGGTTGACGATCGAGCCCCAGCCGCGCCGCGCCATCTCCGGGCCGAACACCCGCACGCCGTGGAAGGCGCCGGACAGGTTCACGTCGAGCACGCGCCGCCATTCGAGCGGGTCCATGGTCAGCACCGAGGCGGGCAGCCCCTGGTGCTTGGGCGAGATGCCGGCGTTGTTGACCAGAATATCCACCGGACCCAGGGCCGCTTCCACCTCGCGACCGGCCGCCTCCACGGCCTCGAACACGGCGACGTCGCAGGCGATCGCCATCGATCGGCCGCCGCTCGCGGCGATGCGCCCGGCGGTGTCCTCGGCGGCGTTGCCGTTGGCGTCGAGAACGGCGACGGCGGCCCCCGACTGGGCGAGAGCGAGCGCGATGGCCCGGCCGATGCCGGACCCGGCGCCGGTGACGACCGCGATCCGGCCGGTGTGGCTGGCGGTCATCGCCGCTCCTCCCCAGCGCGCGGCTGCCCGGACCCGTCCGGCGGCGCGCCTTCCTCGACCGGGGCGTCGAGCGCCCGGATCGCCGCCCGCACCGGCTCCGGTATCGCTACCTTCTCGCCGGTCGCGTTGATCATCAGCACCAGCACGGCGGTGCAGGTCGCGTGGCAGCCGGCCTTGCTCCAGGCCGCGTATTCCATGATGAACGAGGTCCGCCGCATGGAGCGCACCCGGGCCGTGACGAAGATCTGGTCGTGGTAGGCGAGCGGCTGAAGGTAGCGCGCCTCCAGGGTCATCATCACCGGCCCGGGCGTTTCGGCCGACAGGCGCGGCAGCCCGACCGCCTCCAGATAGCGGTTCCGCGCGGCCTCGAACCACAACAGGAAGGCGGTGTGGTTGGCGTGCCGGAACCCGTCGACATCGCGCCACTCGACCAGCCGCGGAAAGCCGAATCCCCAGCGGGGATCGATCCGGAAGCGGTTTCTGTCGGCGTCGTCGATCCGGGCGATATCCAAGCCGACGTGGGAAGGGTTGGAGCTTGCTGTCATGGCGTGCCGGACCGGAGCTGCGGAGTCGGCATCTTCGACGACGCCGCGCCGTCCGGCAACCGGGGCGGCGCTTCCGGGACCCGGGCGCGGCCGCTACACTCGGGTGCGCCCGACCATAACCATGAAGCCATTCGAGGGAACGCCATGTCCGAGACCTTCGCCGTCGCCGTCGCCGGCGCCGGCCTGATCGGCCGCGCCTGGGCCATCGTCTTCGCCCGCGCCGGTGCCCGGGTCCGGCTGTGGGACGGCGCCCCGGCCGCCCTCGACGCCGCGGTGCCGCAGCTGCGTTCTAACCTCGACGACCTCGAGGCCCAGGGACTGATCGCCAGCGCCGCCGAGGTAGCCGGTCGGGTGGAGACGGTGCCGACACTCGCCGCCGCCCTCGACGGCGCCACCTGGATGCAGGAATGCATCGCCGAGCAGGTCGCGCCGAAGGCCGCGCTGTTCGAGGAGGCCGACCGGCTGGCCGAGCCGGAGGCGATCCTGGCGTCCTCGTCCTCGGCGATCACCGCCTCGCGCTTCACCGAAAGCCTGCCCGGCCGGTTGCGCTGCCTCGTGGCGCACCCGGTCAACCCGCCCTACCTGGTGCCGCTGGTCGAACTGTGCCCGTCGCCGTGGACCGACAAGGCGGTGGTCGACCGCGCGCGGGTGGTGATGGAGGGGGTCGGCATGGTCCCCGTGGCGGTCAACCGCGAGGTCGACGGCTTCGTGCTGAACCGGCTGCAGGGGGCGCTGCTTGCCGAGGCCTTCAAGCTGGTCGCCGACGGTACGATCTCGGCCGACGACCTGGACAAGACCGTGAAGGACGGGCTTGGCCTGCGCTGGTCGTTCATGGGGCCGTTCGAGACCATCGACCTGAACGCGCCGGCCGGCGTCGCCGACTACTGCGCCCGCTACGGCCCGTTCTACGAGCGCTTGCAGGCCGAGCAGGCGCCGGTGCTGGCCTGGGATCCGGCGCTGGTGGCGCGGATCGAGGCTGAACGCCGCAAGCAGCTGCCGGCCGACGGCCTGGCCAAGCGTCAGGTCTGGCGAGACCGCCGGTTGATGGCGCTGCTGCGCCACAAGCGGGCCGCCGCCGAGGAACACGGAGGGTAGGGCCGGGCGCCGTCGGCGGCCGGCGCGCTCAGCGCTCGACCAGGTCGTCCAGGCGGTCGATCCGGCGGATCCCGGGGAACAGCCGCCACCACAGCACCGTGACGCCGACCGTCACCACCCCGCCGAGCAGAACCGCCGGAACCGTGCCGATGCCGCCCGCCATCACCCCGGCGCGGAAGTCCCCGAGCTCGTTCGAGGCGTTGATCGAGACCGAATTGACCGCGCTGACCCGGCCACGCATGCCGTCGGGGGTGGCGATCTGCACCAGGGTCTGGCGAATGTAGACGCTGATCATGTCGGCGGCGCCGTAGATCCCGAGCGCCAGCAGCGACAGCCAGAAGGTCTCCGACAGGCTGAAGCCGACGATCGACAGCCCGAACAGCACGAGCGAGCCGAAGAACATCGGCCCCATGTAGCGCGGGGTGGCGATCTGGGTGAGCAGCAGCCCGACCAGCAGCGAGCCGACCGCCGGCATCGCCCGCATCAGGCCGAGACCGTCGGGCCCGACGTGCAGGATGTCGCTTGCGAACACCGGCAGCAATCCCATTACCCCGCCGAACAGGACCGCCAGCAGGTCGATCGACACCGCGCCGAGGACCAGCTTGTTCGCCCAGACATAGGTGAAGCCGCCGAGGATCATGGCGAGGCTGAACGGCTCGGGCGCCTGGACCCGCAGGCGGGCCGCCATCGCCGCGGCCGTCACGCCACCGACGGCGTACAGCGCCAGCGTCACCCAGTAGACGCCGTCACCGGTCAGCGCGATCAGCAGACCGCCGAGCGCGGGGCCGAGCAGCTGGGCCGCCTTGCCGGCCGACGATGAGTAGGCGATGGCGCTCGGGAACTGCGCCCTCGGTACCAGGTTCGGCAGGATCGCCTGACTGGCGGTGTGATAGAACGAGCGCGCGGCGCCGTGCACCACCAGGACCGCGAGGATTGCCCAGACCGCGCTTGCGTCCTGCCAGAGAATCGTCAGAAGCGCGCCCACCACGATCACATGGACGACGTTGCAGATCATCAGGATGGTGCGACGGTCGATGCGGTCGGCGACCAGCCCGGAGACCAGAAACAGCGCCAGCGCCGGGGCGAACTGCGCCAAGCCGACCAGCCCCAGATCCACCGGGTCGCGGGTGATCTGATAGACGTGCCAGCCGACCGCCACGGTCAGCGCCTGGACGGCGATGCCATTGCAGGTGCGGCCAATGATGAACAGCAGGAAATCGCGGTTGCGCAGCAGCGGCGTCGGGGGCGAGGCATCCATTGGCTGGGTCGGGGTGAAACGGCGGGCCGCCGACTATACGGGTCCCGTTCGGGCCTGTCGCGGGGCGTTGCTACGGGAGCCGAGCGACAGCTAACAAATCAAAATTCATTCGTTCGGGTTATGCTTACGAGGGATGGTTAAACTGATCTCGGAAATGTGACCGCTTCGATCTTGTTGCCGTCGATGTCGTGGATGAAGGCGCCGAAATAGGTCGTCACCGCCGCGAGGCGAGGCCCGGGGGCGCCGGCGTCGGCGCCGCCCGCCGCCAGAGCGGCAGCGTGAAACGCCCGCACCGCCGCCTCGTCCGGCGCGCGCAGGCAGACATGAGCGCCGGTGTCGCGTCTGATGAGTGCCATACCGGCGCGCAGGTTGAGCCAGAACTCGGGGTAGCGCTTGCCGAACCCCACCGTCCGCTCGCGGTCGACCAGACGAGCGAGGCCGAGGGGGGCGAGCACGCGCTCGTAGAACGCCGACGCGACGGCGAGGTCGCGGACGGCAATGGAGACGTGGTCGATCACGGCCATCCTCCGAAGCCGCCGGGTGGCGGCGTGCCGCCAAGCGGCCCGGTCACCAGACGTGCATCCAGCGGGTCAGGCCGAACGGCGTCGCGAAAGTTGCCAGGCGGCCAGCAGCCCGGCCGGAACGAGGCCGGCTATATCGGTCCACAATCCGCCGTAGATTAGCAGCAGCGCGCAGACGAACAGGACGAGCCGCGGCGGCAGGCCGATCAACCCGAAGTACCAGCCCTGCAGCGCCGCCGCGAGTAGATAGACCCCGATACAGGCTGTCGCGGTGTAGTGCACGATCTGCACCCAGTCGCCCTGCATGAGGAGCGCCGGGCTGTAGAAGAACATGAACGGCACGATGAAAGCCGCCAGCCCGTAGATGAAGGCCGTGACCGAGGTTCGCATCGGGTCGCTGCCGGCAAGCGCCGCGCCGGCATAGGCGGCGAGAGCAACGGGCGGCGTGATCGCCGAAATCACGGCGTAGTAGAAGACGAACATATGGGCGACGAGCGGCGAGATGCCGAGCTTGATAAGGCCGGGCGCCACCACCGACGCCGCCACCGCATAGGCAGCCGTCGTCGGCATCCCCATGCCGAGGATGATCGATATTGCCATGGCGAAGAACAGCGCGGCGAGCTGGTTCTCGCCGGCGATCGACAGGATCATCGACGAAAAGCGCAGGCCGATGCCGGTCAGGCCGATGACACCGACGATGATCCCGGCGCAGGCGCAGACCGCGATCAACTGGATGGTTCCCTTTGCGCCGAGGTGCAGCGCGTCGCAGACCGCCCGGAATCCCATCCGCGCCTCAGGCACCAGCCAACTGACGACGAAGGCGCTTGCCATGGCCAGGGTGCCGGAACGGATCACCGAGTAACCGGAGACGAGACCACCGATCAGAATGATCAGCGGCAAGAAGAGGAACACCCGCCGAAACATCTCCGGCAGCGAGGGCAGTTCGTGCCCGGCGAGGCCGCGCATGTTCATGCGCCGTGCCTCGTTGTCGATCATGAAATACACGGCAATGAAATAGAGGGCGGCCGGGATCGTCGCCGCGATCATCAGGTCGGTGTAGGGAATTCCGGTGATTTCCGCCATGATGAAGGCTCCGGCCCCCATCACCGGCGGCATGATCTGGCCGCCGGTCGATGCCGCGGCCTCGATCGCGGCGGCACTCTGCGGGCGGTAGCCGACCTTCTTCATCATCGGAATGGTGAAGGTGCCGGTCGCGGCCACATTTCCGGCCGAGGTTCCGTTGATCATCCCCATCAGCGCGCTGGACATGACGGCGACCTTGGCCGGGCCGCCGCGCGCGCGACCGGCGATCGCGAAGGAGAAATTGATGAAGTACTCTCCGACCTTGGAAGCCTGAAGGAAACCCGCGAAGGTGATGAACAGTATGATGTACGTCGAGGAAACGGCCGTGGTCGGACCGAAGATTCCCTCCATCGAATAGATGAAGGAGAAGGTGTGATCGAACGGAATGCCCTTGTGATAGAGCACACCCGGCATCCAGGGGCCGACGAAGCAATAGAGAAGAAAGATGATGGCGATCACCGGCAGCGCGAGACCGGCGCTGCGGCGCGTGAGCTCCAGTATCAGTGCCGTTCCGATAACACCCACGACAACATCCCATCCGGTCGGCGCGGCGCCGGCGCGGAACAGGAGGCCATCGAGGTTGACGTAGATGTAAACGAAAGAGGCGATCCCCAGCGCCATTGCCACGGCGTCGTACCAGGGTACCGTTGTCGCCTGCCGGCCTTGCCGGAGGCCGAACATCATGAAGCCGATCGCCGATCCGAAAGCGACATGCCCGGACCGGAACAGCCATGGGTCGACGGGGTGGACGTTCAATATGAAGAGATGAACGCTCGTGAAGAGCACGCAGAACCAGAACAGGAAGACGTTCTGCCAGCCCACGAGCTCGCGCAGGTTGGTGCCCACTTCGGCGCGGTCGAGTGCCTGCTCCGCGGCACGCCCCAGATCGGCACGTTTCTCCGTCACGTCGTTCACGCCTGACCCGCCCCCCCGGAAGCCTGAACCGATATTCCCCAAATCAATGCCGGTTCGTGCCGGCACAGTAACGCCCGTTGCTTGAGCAGGCAACGGCGGTGGCGGGTGGGGCAGCCCGACTCTGTATGGTTGGTGCCCGCCCGAAGCACGGCCTTTCGGCGTCACTGGCGGGGCCGTTTCCGACCGAAAGGCACACCTCGGCCGTTCTCAGGCTGAAGCACTTCAATTTCCGACCCCTAGGCGATCGTCATCTGGGACGCCCAATAAAAACCCCCGCCGGGTTCATCCCCGGCGGGGGTTCATCGTCTTCCGTCTTGTCGTGATTACATCAACGTCTTGGGATTGAGCTCGATGCCCTTTTCCTTGAAGTACTTCACCGCGCCCGGATGGAACGTCATGAAGGTGTTCTTGCCGGCGTTCTTGGGGAGGGTCTCGGAGGCCGCGGCGTGGCCCTTCACCATGTCGGCGTTGTTTTCCATGATGGTCTTGGTGATGTTGTAAACAACATCATCCGGGACATCCTTGTGGGCAATGAAGAAGTTATAGAGGCCGAGCGTCGGGTGATCCTCGGTCAGCGACTTGTAGGTGCCCTTCGGGATTGCGGAGTCGGTCAGCTCCGGGATCTTTCCCTTCAGGGTCGCCAGTTGCGCGTCGGTGAAGCGGATGAAGCGCACCGGCCGCTGCGCCTCGATCTCCGAGTAGGCGGCGATCGGGATGCCTGCGGCAAAGGCGAAAACATCAAGGAGGCCGTCGCCGAGTTGGCTGGCCATGTCGGAGGCGCCGCCGTTGCGGATGGTGGCCTTGACGCCGAGCGCCTCGAACATCAGCGGGAAGTAGGTTCCGGGTGTGCCGGCCCTGGGGCCCACGCCGACGTTCTTGCCGGCCATGTCCTCGACCGACTTGATCCCCGACTTTTCGGTCGTGATGAAGTGGAAGGGGGTGTCGTACATCGGGAAGACGGCGCGGACGTCGTTGTATTTCTTGCCGGCGGCCCAACCGGTGCCGTTCCAGCCGTGCAGCGCCACACCCATGGTGACCATGCCAAGCTCGGTCTGCTTGGAATTGGTCAGGATCATGTTCTGGTTCGGACCCTGCGTCTGCTGAGTCGAGACGTTGATCCCGATCTTCTCCGTCAGCATGCCGGCAATCACGCCGCCATAGATAAAGTAGGTTCCTCCGACCGAGGCGGTCCCGAGGGTAAGCGACTTCGGTTGCGCCAGCGCGGCGCCACCCAACGATATGGCGCCAACGACAGCGCCAATCAGCCCGAGCTTAATGCTCTTCATTCGAGATCCCTCCCATTGGGAACTGACAACGGCACCGAGCGAAGCGCAGGTGCTTACCTGACGTTCTTCTTACGAACCCCAGTTTGTGAAGAGACAGTAGCTTCCGTTGTCTGAGGAGGCAACGCCAAGTGCGGTATTGGCCGCCAACACTGGCAAGTCTCGGAGCGGACGTTCCGGCGCGATCCGGCTTGATTCGAGGGGGTGGGACTAACGGGCTTGATCGCCGGGTGGCGCCTTGCCGCCATCCGACCCGATCAATTGAATACCGATACCACCATCACGCCCGGCAGCCAAAGCGCCAGGATCGGGAACATCACCACCAGCAGAAGGACGCAGCCGTCGGTGAGCAGGAACGGCGAGGATCCCTTGATGACCTCGTGCAGCGGGACCCTGGTGGTACCCGCCACCGCGAATAGGTTCAGCCCGACCGGTGGAATGATGACGCCCATTTCCATGGCCAGCGCGGTCATGATCGCCAGGTGGACCGGGTCGATGCCGAGCGCCATCGCCGCCGGGAAGAACAGCGGCACCGTCAGCACGACGATGGCGATGCCGGACAGGAACATCGACAGGAACAGCAGGATCGGCATGAGGATCGCGATGAAGCCGATTGCCGAGAGATCCAGGCTGTTGACCCATTGCGTCAGGTGCTGGGCCCAACCCTGGTTGGCCAGCACGAACTGGAACACGCCGACGCAGCCGAGCAGCAGGAAGATCACCGCGGTCAGGTTCAATGACCGCATGGTGACCGACATGAAGTCGCCGATGAATTCGCCCCGCTTCACCAGGACGCCGTAGACGATCGCGTATCCGCAGGCGGCGGCTCCTGCCTCGGTCGGAGTAAACACGCCACCGTACAAGCCGCCCAGAACGATCACCGGCATGAACAGGGCTGGCCAAGCCTCCCGCGTGGCCTCGCCGATGAACGTCCAGCTGAATTCGCCGGCGGGCAGCTTCAGATACCAGGCGAAGAACACCAGCACGATGGCATCGCTGATCGCCAGCATGATCCCGGGCAGCACTCCGGCGAAAAACAACGAGACGATCGAGGTTTCGGTCAGCACGCCGTACAGGATCAGCAGGATGCTTGGCGGGATCAGAATGGCGATGCCGCCGCCCGAAGCGATCACCCCGGCCGCGAGCCAGGCCGGGTACCCCCGGCGCCGCATCTCGGGGAAAGCGATTACGCCCATCGCGGCGGCCATCGCTGTGCTCGATCCCGAGATCGCGCCGAACACGACCGCGGCCAGCAGCGTCGCGAACCCGAAGCCGCCGGGCACCCACCCGATCAGCGCGTCGGCGAGCCGGAACAGCTTGGCGATCAGCCCGGTGCGCTCCATCAGGAAGCCGGCGAAGATGAAGAACGGCACCGCCATCAGCGTGTACTTGCTGAGGAAGTTGAAGAACGACCGGAACACCGTCGCTTCCGAGAGCATCGGATCGTAGAAGATGAAAACCATGCTCGCCCCGGCCAGCACGATCGCAATCGGCAGGCCGAGGATCAGCAGGACCGTGAACAGGCTCCCCAACAAGGCCATGACGCAGAACCTTCCCCGTTAAGCGCCGGTGAGCCGACGCGGCCGTCTTTTGTTGTGCTCGACGTCACACCGCTCCGCGCGCACGCGGTCGTCCGGTATCGACCACGGTGGCCCGTCGGCGTCTCCCCAGGCGGTCAGAGCTCGAATTCCTCGTGGTCGGTATCCCAAGGGAACGGGTCGCGGCCGGTGAGGGCGAGCAGGGTGTCGCGGTAGAACTGGAACAGCAGGGTGATCCCGAACGTCGTCATGCCCACCAGCAGCACGTACTGGAACGGCCACAGCGGCAGCACCATGCTCTCGGTGAGTCGGCCGAGGCTGAAGGTTCGGGCAGCGGTCGGCAGCCCCCATCCCACGAAGCCGATCACGAACAGGATCGACAGCAGCCCCGCCCCAGCCCTGATCGCGTAGCTGATTCGGGGCCGACCGCTGCGGGTCAGCCATTCGGGCAGAATCGACACGGCGAGGTGGGTCCGCTGGGCCTGCGACGCTCCGAAATACAGGAAGGCGCCGGAGATCAGGCAGTAGGTGACCGCGTCCTGACCCCAGTAGAACGTCGATCCGAAGACGTAGCGCCGGATGATCTCGACCACCGCCAATACCGTCGAGCCGGCCAGGAGGATCGCGGCACACGTGCCGATGACCTTGTCCTGCAGGAAGCGCCAGGACCGATAGATCGTATCCATCTTTCACCCCGAACCAAGTGCGCGGATGCTAATCCGGCATCGGGAGAGGCGGCTGCCGCCCCTCCCGTCCCGGCCTGAGCTGGCTTGCCGATGGCAACGCCGAGAACGGATCGGCTCAGCTCGGGAACCAGCTCGCGAGCTCGGCGCAGTCCACCTTCTCGATCCAAGAGCTCCCGAGGGGGTTGGCCGCCGACGCCGCGCGCGCCTCCTGGGCGAACTTGTCGACCCACTTGTGGGCCTCGGCGGGGGTATTCGCCTTCACCCACTTGTCGGTGGCGTCGCCGAGCTTGTCGGCCAGCTTCTTCTGCTGCGCCGCATCGAGGATGTAGATGCCGGGCTGACTCGGGTCCTTGACCTCGAAGCGCTTGAGCAGGCGCTGATCGTTGCACCAGTTCAGTTTCTTCTGCATTGGCAATACCTCGCCGACGATCAGTTTCTCGAGGGCGGCCCTGGTCGTCTCGTTCAGACCGTTCCACCATTTCATGCTGGCGCCGATCCAGTAGTAGTCGCCGACGATGCCGTTGATGCCGGCCACAGTGTAGTACGGCGCCTGGTCGCGCACCGCGTTGAAGCCACCGAGGCTGGTCAGCAAGCCGTCGATGACGCCGGTCTGGATCGCCGGCGGGACATCGCCGAACGACATCACCACCGGTGAGGCGCCCCAGGCTTCCAGCATGGCGTTCTCAGCCGGGCCCATGCTGCGGATCTTCTTGCCTTCGAACTCCTCCGGGGCGGTAAGGCGGGTCTTGGCCCCGGCGCCCATGAACATGCTCAGATGCGCGGTGCCGAGCATCTTGATCGCGTGGTCCTTGGCGAACTTCTCCTTGAGTGCCTTGACGCTCTCGAAGTTGTCGAGTTGCTCCATGGCGCCGGGCGTGGTCAGCAGCATCGGGCCGGCCACGACGTTCATCCAGCGATCGACCGAGGCGGTCTTGCCGAACTGTCCCCAGGCCATCTCGAGGTTGCCGTCGGTCAGCGCCTCGACCGCCTCGGGCACGGTGTAGAGGGCGCCGGCGTGGTAGACACGCAGCTCGCTGCCGGGGATCACTTCCGGAAGCCGTTTCTCGAAGAACAATTGGGCCAAGGCCGAGGGGTGCGGGGCCGGGGAATGGTCGGCCGCCAGCCGGATGATGACCGGCGTCAGTTCCTGAGCGAGGGCCGGGGTTGTGGCCTGGGTTGTCAGCGCCGTGGCGAGCGCCACCGTCCCAAGCGCCCAGCTACCCACCAGCGCGGGCATCGTCCTGGTGAAAGAATTCATGGGGTCGTTTCTCCCTGTTGGCTCCGCGCCGGCGGCCCCTCTTGCCTGGGAGCGGTTTCCGGAACGCGGATTTCGAACGGCGGAAAACGCCGTCCATCGATGCTCGAAGCGCACTTCCGGCGTCCGACTGTCTCCTTTTCGGCAGCAGTTGCCGGAGGCCATGCTAGGCATTTAATTCGCTTGCGACAACGTGGCGCATCGACACCGGTGCCATTGGTCCCTCTGGGCTCGGAAAGGTTCGGGCTTTGACGACACGTCCGGGCGGGCTACCAATCGTCCAAGGGCGACACCGACCCGAGACCAGGAGACGTTCATGCCAAGCCTGCCCCAGACCATGACGGCCATCGAGATCAGCGTGCCCGGCGGACCCGAGGTCCTGAAGCCGGGGACAAGGCCGGTTCCGGAACCGGCGGCGGGCGAGGTGCTGGTAAAAGTGGCCTTTGCCGGCGTCAACCGACCGGACTGCCTGCAGCGCTCCGGCGGCTACCCGCCGCCGCCGGGGGCGTCGGACATCCCGGGCCTGGAGATCGCCGGGACGGTGGCGGCGGTCGGCGCCGGAGTGACGCGCTGGAAGG
>CAYNFA010000010.1:0-20268 GCA_964396345.1 uncultured Thalassobaculum sp. | reverse complement strand
GGCGCGTCGGGGTCGGCCGGGCTGACGGTGATGGCGTGGCCGTCCAGCATGCCCTCGGCCTGGGTCTCCTTCTGGACGATGGCGCTCCGCAGATGCGGCAGCTCGGACAGCCGGACCAGGTCGTCGCTCAGATCCTCCCAGGTCTCGCCGCCGTCAATGGTGCGCATGGCACCCGCTATCTCCATGGCGGCGTAGATCTCGCCGGCCCGGCCGGGGCGCTGCGTCAGCCGCATGACGCGCGCGGCGAACGGGCCGCTGCAGCGCTCGCGGATGCCCGGATCGGGCAGCAGGCGCCAACTGGAGCCGCGATCGTCGGAGCGGTAGACCCCGATCGGCGAGGCGCCGGCGTACATCCGGTCCGCCTCGCCGTCGACGGCGAGGAAGCTCCAAACCTGACGGGCAGGTGCGGGGAAGGCAGCGCGATGGAAGCTCGCCCCACGGTCGGAGCTGCGCCACACCCCGTCGGGGGTACCGGCGAACACCAGCGCGGGATCGGCGGGGTGGACGAAGACCGTGAAGGTCTCAAGATCGCGGATCACATGCGCCCACTCGCCGCCGTCGGTTGGCCGCCGGAACAGGCCGACCGCGCCGGGGGCGTCGGGTCGGCCGACATAGCCGGCCACGCCGGCGTAGATGGTGGAGCCAGTCATCGCGGCCTCCGGTCCGTGTTTCGACAACGCTAGGACCGGGCCTGCGGCCGGTCAATCGAGCGCCTCTCCCGGGGGGCGCTTCCGGGGCGCCCCTGCCGGCCGCTAGACTGCCGTCCCCGCAACCGCCGCGGAGTTGCCGGTGGATCGCCTTTCCGCCTTGCGCCTGTTTCTGCGCGTCGTCGACACCGGCAGCATCACCGGTGCCGGCCGGTCGCTCGGCATGTCGAGCACCGCGGCCTCTAAGCGCCTGCAGGACCTGGAGGCCGGCTTGCGGGTGCGGTTGCTCGACCGGACCACCCGCTCGGTGTCGGCGACCGAGGCCGGCCGCCGGCTCTACGACCGGGTATCGGTGCTGCTTGACGACCTGGACACCGCGCTGCGCCAGGCCGGCGAGTTGCAGTCGCGGCCGACCGGGGTGCTGCGGGTCACGGCGCGGCGGTCGTTCGGGATGCTGCACGTGCTGCCGGCGCTGCCGTCGTTCCGCGCGGCGTGCCCGGAGGTTGACATCGACCTGACCTTGACCGAGACCGTCGAGATCGCCCCGACCGGTGGCATCGACCTTGTGATCCGCCTCGGTGCTCCCGTCGAGAAGTCGGTGGTTTCTCACCGGCTGGCGTCGGGCGAGCGGGCAATGTGCGCCAGCCCGGCGTATTTTGACCGGATTGCGCCGCCCAGCGGCCCCGACGACCTCGCCCGCCACGCCTGCCTCGGCTACCGCCGGGCGTTCGAGCCGTCGGTTTGGGTGTTCGAGACGACGGCGGGCCGGCGCGACATCGCGGTGACCGGGCCGCTGCGCTCGAACAGCGGGGAGGCGCTGCGGGAGGCGGCGCTCGGCGGCCTCGGGTTGGCGTTGCTGCCGACCTGGATGGTCGCCGGCGACCTGCGCGCCGGCACCCTGGTGCGCTGCCTCGGCGGGGTGGTCTGCTATCCGGAGGGCTACCGCGAGGAGATCCACGCGGTGCACGCCCGCAGCCCGCTGGTGCCGGCGAAAACCACCGCCTTCGTGGCGCACCTCCAGGCCTATCTGGCGGGATCGCACGGTCTCTGATCCCGTTGATCCCGGAAATCGGGATAGAATTTCCCTTACTTTCCCACTTCTGGCGATGCGGGTTCGCCGGCAGTCTGCGCGCAGGGACGGCCGAAGGAGGCGCACGCCATGGTCCAGATCACCCCCTTGCACACGCTGTTCGCCGCCGAGGTCACCGGGCTCGACCTCGCCGCCGGCCCGGACGAGGCTGCCTTCGCGCGGATCCGCGCGGCGTTCCAGCAGCGCTCGGTCCTGGTGTTCCGCGACCAGGACATCGACGACGACACCCAGATCCGCTTCATCGAGCGCTTTGGCGCGCTTGAGACCACCAAGGTCGGCAGCAGCGGCGCCGGCAGCAAGCTGGTGGTGCTGTCCAACCTCGGGCCGGATGGCGCGATCGTGCCGCCGACCTCGCGGCAGATGCTGGTCAACCGGGCGAACCAGTTCTGGCATGCCGACAGTTCCTTCAAGCCGGTGCCGGCGTGCGCCTCGATGCTGTCGGCGCGACGAATTCCGTCGGCAGGCGGCGACACACAGTACTGCTGCATGCGCGCCGCCTACGCCGAGCTGCCGCAGCGCCTGAAGGACGCGATCGAGGGCCGGGTGGCGGTTCACGACTTCAGCCACTCGCGCAGCAAGATCGATCCGGACATGGTGACCGAGGAGGAGCGCCGGGCAGTGCCGCCGGTGCGCCAGGCGATGGTGCTCGACCACGGTCCCGGGCTCGGTCGCTCGCTCTATCTTGGCGCCCACGCGGCCAGCGTCGAGGGTATCGGCGAGGTCGAGGGCCGGGCGCTGATCGACGAGCTGATGGACTTCGCCACGCAGGAGCGGTTCGTCTATACCCAGCAGTGGCGCAATCACGACCTGGTCCTGTGGGACAACCGGGCGGTGCTGCACCGCGCGACGCCGTTCCGGGGAACCGTCGAGGCGCGCCACATGGTGCGCACCACGATCGCCGGCGACGGCCCGACCGTGGCGGGGGCAAGCGCGGCAGCCTAAGCCGCGGCTGTGTATCTGGGGAGGCGAGCCTGTCGGAGGTCTGGGACTACATCGTCGTCGGCGCCGGGTCGGCCGGTTGCGTGCTGGCCAACCGGCTGTCGGCCGACCCCGGTACCCGCGTGCTGGTCCTGGAGGCCGGCGGGTCCGACGCTCACCCCTACATCCGCGCCCCTGTCGGCTTCCTGAAGACCTTCCAGGACCCGCGCTTCAACTGGTGCTACAGGACCGAGCCGGGGGACGGTGTCGACGGCCGCGCCATATTCTTTCCGCGTGGCAAGGTCCTGGGCGGCTCCAGCTCGATCAACGGCCACCTCTACGTCCGCGGCCAGGCGCGCGACTTCGACGTCTGGGCCCAACTGGGCAATCGCGGCTGGTCCTATGACGACGTGCTGCCGTATTTCCGGCGCGCCGAGGATCGCTCGAGCGGCGCCGACGACTACCATGGCGCCGGCGGGCCGCAGCACGTCTCAGACATTCACGAGCGCCACCCGATCTGCGAGGCCTTCATCGCCGGCGCCGTGGCGGCCGGCGTGCCGCGCAACCCCGACTACAACGGCGCCGTCCAGGAAGGCGTAGCCTACTTCCAGCGCACCATCCGCGGCGGCCGGCGGCACAGCGCCGCCACCGGCTACCTGCATCCGGTCCGCCGCCGCCGCAACCTGCGGGTCGAGACCGACGCCCAGGTGCTTCGGATCGACGTCTCGGGCGGCCGAGCCACTGGCGTGACTTGGCGTCGGCACGGCCAGGTGCACACTTCCACCGCCGGGGCCGAGGTGATCCTGGCGGCCGGCGCCGTGAACTCGCCGCACCTGCTGCAGCTCTCGGGGATCGGGCCGGCCGACCGGCTGCGCGCCGCCGGCATCGCGGTGGTGCATGATCTTGCCGGCGTCGGCGAGGGGCTTCAGGACCACTACGCCATGCGGGTTGTGCATCGGGTGACCCAGCCGATCACCCTGAACGAGCGGGCCCGGGGGCCGCGGCTGTGGTGGGAGATCGCGCGCTGGCTGGCGACCGGCGGCGGCCTGCTGGCTTTCAGCCCGGCGCATGTCGGCGCCTTCGTGCGCTCGCGCCCGGACCTGGAACTGCCGGACCTGCAGTTCGTGTTCACGCCGGCGAGCTATTCCGACGGCGTAGTCGGGCAGTTGCAGCGTGAGCCCGGCATGACCCTTGGGGTCTGGCAGATGCGTCCGGAGAGCCGGGGCCACGTGCGGATCCGTTCCGCCAATCCCGACGAGGCGCCGGCGATCCAGCCGAACTACCTGTCGGCCGAGGCCGACCGGCGGTCGGCGATCGACGGACTGCGCTGGGCGCGGCGGCTGCTGGCGAGCGCGGCGCTGGCGCCGTACCGCGGACCGGAGACGCTGCCCGGGGCCGATGCGGTTTCCGACGACGAATTGCTCGGCTACGCTCGGGCGCGCGGCGCCACCGTGTACCACGCGGTCGGCACCTGTCGGATGGGGATCGACCCGACGGCCGTGGTCGGCCCGGACCTGCGGGTGCGCGGGTTGACGAGCCTCCGGGTCGTCGACGCTTCGGTGATGCCGACGATGGTGTCGGCCAACACCAACGCCGCCACCCTCATGATCGCCGAGAAGGCCTCGGACATGATCCTGGCCGCCAGTTGACCGCCGGTGCCGGTCCGGGTGTGGACCGGCACCGGCGGCGCCGGGTCACGAGAAGACGTCGATCAGGAAGGCGCCGCCGAAGAACAGCAGGGCGATGATCCCGAGCGCGAAGAAGTTGGTCGAGATCACCGAATCGTCGGACGGATCGGCGACCCGGATCGAGGCTGTGGCGCGTTGGCGCCGCATGCCGATGACGAACAAGAAGATGCCGAGTGCGATAGCGCCCAGCGCGAGTACGAATTCGATGCCGAGAAGCATGCCCGGTCCCTCCCAGGGAAAGTGTGGTGTTGGCGTTACGCGTGCGTGCGGGTTCAGGTCTTTCGGGGCCGGCCGCCGGTCCCGCCTCCGGCGGCCGTCGGTGCCCCTAGAGGTCGATGCTGTGGCGCTCCACCAGCCAGGCCCGGCGGGCCAGGGCGGCTGACGGAACGAGGCCGGCGATCGCCACCAGGGCGGCGACGCCGGTGGCCCAGTCTTCCGGCACTCCCACCAGATGCAGGCTGGCGCCAATCACGACGGCGGCGACGGTGCACAACGTCCCGGCCACCAGCAGGCCGACCGAGATCGCGATCAGCGCCGATGTGACCAGACCAGTGACCACCGGCGTCGGCCGGTCGAGTTCGCCGGTGACGGGTAGCGCGATCACGGCGCGGCCCCGGCGGGCGCTGCGTCCGGCCGCGGGCCGATCCAGCGCCAGGTGAGCATCGGCAGCGCCACCGCGTAGGCGACCGAGGCGATCGCCGCGGGGATCCGCCAGGCGAGATCCGCATCGAACACCGCGTTGATCAGGTAGAACAGGCCGCCGACAAGCAGGGCGACCAGCGTCACCGAGGACAGCGAGGTGGCGAAGAAGCGGTCGGCGCCGGTGTCGCTGTCGCGGAAATACACGGCGGTGCGGGCGAGGCCGATGGCCCCGGCTCCGATCAGCACGGCGCCGAGGGCGGCGTGCTCGAGCAGAATGAGCATGGAGGAAGTCTCCGAAGGACCTGCCGTAGCCGGCGGCACCTGTGTAGGGTGCGCGGCAGGCGGCGTGCCCGGTGCGCGACGCCGAGCGATCGGGTGGCGCGGGAGGGGCACGGAAATGTCGAAGGGAAGGCCGCTCAGGCGCGGCCGGCCGTCAGGCCGGGGTCGGCGGGCTGCGCGCGGCGAAGGCGCGGCCGGTGGCGGCGCGGGGTTGCTCGGGCTCACCGGCGGCGGCGGCCACCATGGCGGCCGAGAGCCCCGGGATCGCGGCCGGCGGGACGCCGAGTTCGGCGCCGTCGGGAGTTGCCGGCGACAACGGCCGGCCGCCGGATGAGCGCTTGTCGACGACGACAGTGGCGGTGGCGGCGCGCGCCTCGACGGCCGGCAGCGCGTGCTCGGCTACGGCAAGTCCGACCGACCGTTCGACCCCCGCCGCGATCCGCGCGAAGACCGACGGGTCAACGCCAGGGGCCTGCCACTGGAGCACCGACAGGGCTGTCACCAGCCACAACATCGCCATCGCGCGCGACATCATGTCGGCGAAGCGGAGACGTTTACGGTGTCGTGTGCCCGGCATGGGCTGTTGTCCGATCCCTGGACCGGACGGCCGGGCAATCACGCCCGGCGCCGGCGGGCCCGACCGCGACGCACGGACGTCGCGCCATCGAACCCCGAAGTCACGCCGCCTATATTGCAACGTCCGGGCTCCGCCGCAAGCGGCATGGTGGCGCGGCCGGTTAGCGACCGAGCACCAGCAGCAGGATCGCCGCCGCTACCAGCAGGATTCCGAAGATCTCGATCCGGGTGGTCTTCTCGCGGAACACCACCACCGAGATGAAGAAGGTGAACAGCAGTTCGATCTGCCCGAGCGCCCGGACATAGGCGGCGTTCTCCAGGGTGAAGGCGGTGAACCAGGCGATCGAGGCCAGCACTCCCGACAGCCCGACCACCAGCGACCAGCGCCAGTGGACGACCACGTCGCGCAGGGTCTTCGGTTCGGTCGCCGCCAGGTACGCGCCCATCGCCAGGGTCTGCAGCACCACCGCCACCGCCAGCGTGAAGGCAGCCGGCATCCAGGCGCCGTGAGGGTAATCGAGCGCCAGCGAGGCGCCGCGGAAGAACACCACCGAGGCCCCGAGGAAGGCGCCGCAGGTGAGGCCGATCAGCGTCGACTTCTCGGTCATCCCGGCGAGCAGCCGGCGCACCGAGATCTGGGCCTGCCCGGCCGACATCGCCATGACGCCGAGCATGGCGATGGCGATGGCGATCGACGGCACCAGCGTCACTGTGTCGCCGAGCATGACCAGCCCGAGGAACGCTATCTGCACCACCTCGGTCTTCGAGTAGGTGGTTCCGACCGCGAAGTTGCGGAACGAGAACAGCCACACCAGCAGCGCGGTGAAGACGATCTGCGACAGCCCGCCGGCCACGCAATAGGCCAGGAACACCCAATTGGGCTCGGGCCAGGGCAGGCCGGTCGCCTCCTTCAGGACGAAAAGATACAGCAGCGCGAACGGTGCCGCGTACAGGAACCGAACATAGGCCGCGCCCAGCGTCGTCAGCCGGCCCTTGAGGTGCTTCTGCACCGCCGAGCGGATGTTCTGCATGAACGCACCGACGATGGTGATCGGTATCCACAATTCCATGGTCGGGGCTCGATGGACGCTTGATCGGGACGGCGTGCGGGGGTCTGCTGGCGGCAGGCGAGGTGGCCGAGCATGCCCGCGACCGATGGCGGAGGCCAGGGCGATGGTGCGGAACGGTCCCGCGGAAAATCGGGCGAAGCGGTGGAGAGCGACATGACCGGACTGGTGAAGAGTGAGGCGGAGCTGGCGTTGATCGAGGCGGCGAAGCGGGTGCTGCCCGCCGGCGGGTTCGGGAACTTCGCGACCGACATCGTGATCCGCGAGGGACGGGCCGGCCGGGTCTGGGACGAGAGCGGCAACGAGTACGTCGACTTCCTGCTCGGCTCCGGGCCGATGTTCATCGGCCACGCCCACCCCGAGGTCACCGACGCGGTGCTGGCCCAGGTGCCGCGCGGCACGACGTTCTTCGCCAACAACGCCGCCGGCATCCGCCTCGCCGAGGCGATCGTCGACGCCGTCGCCTGCGCCGACAAGGTGCGGTTCGTCAGCGCCGGCTCGGAGGCGACGCTGTACGCCATGCGGGCGGCCCGCGCCCACCGCGGCCGCGACAAGATCCTGAAGTTCGAGGGCGGCTACCACGGCATGAGCGATTACTCGCTGATGAGCCTGGCGCCGAAGCGGCAGGCCAACTTCCCGCAGGCGATCCCGGATTCCGCCGGCATCCCGGCGCGGGTGCGCGACGAGATGCTGATCGCGCCGTTCAACGACCTCGATACCGCCGCCAGCCTGATCCGCGAGTACGCCGACGAGCTCGGCGGGGTGATCGTCGAGCCGTTCCAGCGCCTGATCCCGCCGCGCCCCGGCTTCCTGGAGGGCTTGCGCGAGTTGACCGCCAAGCACGGCATCCCGCTGATCTTCGACGAGGTGGTGACCGGCTTCCGCCTCGCTTATGGCGGCGCCCAGGAGTTCTACGGGGTGACGCCGGATCTGTGCGCCCTCGGCAAGGTGATCGGCGGCGGCTTCCCGCTCGCCGCCGTCGCCGGGCGCGAGGAGTTCATGGCGCATTTCGACAAGGAGGCGGTCGGCGAGGATGCCTTCATGCCGCAGATCGGCACGCTCAGCGGCAACCCGGTGGCGGCGGTCGCCGGCCTCGTCACCATGGAGGTGCTGCGGCGGCCGGGCGTCTACGAGCGGGTGTTCGAGACCGGCCGGACCCTGATGGCGGGGCTCGACGCGGCGCTGAAGGAGGTCGGCATTCCGGCGCGGGTGGTCGGCGTGCCGCCGCTGTTCGACGTCGTGTTCACCGACGCCCCGGTGGAGGACTACCGCGGCGTGGCGCGCGGCGACGCCGCCAAGCTGCGGCGGTTCAACGGGCTGCTGCGCCAGCGTGGCATCCTCAAGGGCGAGAGCAAGTACTACGTCTCGCTGGCCCACGACGGCGCCGACATCCGGCACACGCTCGACGCCTACCGGGACGCGGCGAAGGCGCTGGCCGCGGGATAACGGGGTTAGGCAATCGCCACTACCCGATCGCCCGCCACCAGCGGCGCGCCACCAGGATCGCCAGCAACCCCTGCGCGGTCAGCGCCACCGTCGCCGTCTGCGCGCCCAGCAGTTCCGCCAGCAAGCCGAGGTAGAAGAAGCCGATCGGCCCGACGCCGATGCACACCGACAGCAGGCCGAGCAGGCGGGCCCGCATCTCGACCGGGGCGTGCTGGTAGACCAGGGTCGCCTGCATCACGCTGAACCCGGCGCCGCCGATGCCGACCAGCAGCAGGGCGCCGCCGGCCAGCGCCACCGAGGGCACCGTCGCGAACACGATCAGCGCGACCATGTAGAGCGTGATGCCGCCGACATAGACCCAGCGGTACCACTGCGGGCGCGACAGGGCGGCGATCGCGAGGGCGCCGAGGAAGGCGCCGACGCCGTCGATCCCGGCCAGCAGCCCGACACCCTCCGGCCCGAGTTGCAGGTGATCCTTGCCGAGCACCGGGATCATGCTGGTGCACGGCCAGCCGAACAGGTTGAAGATCACGGTCACCAGCAGCACGCCGGTCATCCGGCGGTCGCCGCGAACCCACGCGAAGCCCTCGCGGACCCGCTGCAGCACCGGCGCGGTGTCGGTGACGCCGGTTCGGCTGCGGATCTGGATCCGCAGCGCCGCCACCAGCGCGATCGCATACAGCGCGGCGCCCAGCCAGAACACCCCGGCGATGCCGGAGGTGGCCAGGATCAACCCGCCGACCGTCGGTCCCAGCATCCGGCTGGCGTTGTTGGTGCCGACGTCGAGCGACATCGCCGGGCCCATGCGCTCGGGTCCGACGGCGTCGCCGATCATCATCCGCCGCACCGGGTTGTCGGTCGCCCAGCCGAGCCCGTTGACGAAGCTGGCGACCGCCAGGTGCCAGACCTCAAGCAGGCCGAGCGAGCCGAGGATCGCGATGGCGAGCGAACTTGCCATCATCGCCAGCACCACGAAGATCAGCGCGCTGCGCCGCTCCAGCCGCTCGGCGACGGCGCCGAGGACGGCGCCGAACAGCCCCATCGGCAGCAGCCGCAGCATGGTCAGCATGGCGACCATGAACGCCGACCCCGTGGCCTGGTAGGTGAACACCCCGACCGCCAGCATCTCCAGCCAGCGGACCACGAACACGATCAGGCCGACGACCCACAGGCGCCGGAAGTCCGGAATCGCCAGCAGCCGGGCGCGTGGCCGCCGGGTCCTGTCCGCGGACGGCTTGTCCCCGCCGGGGCCGCCCGCTCCAACTCGCTCCAAAGGCGCTTCCTCGTGTGACGGCCCGGTTGGGCCCGGGCGCTGTCACAACTGTGTCATGCCCGGTCCCGCGGCTTCAACCGAGGCGGGGCGTCGGATGGCGAGGCCAGGCGGTTCCACCTGTTCGGGCGACGGCGGCTGACGCATGATGGCGGCCGCGCCGCCGGCGGGTCCGTCGCACGGCGTCGGAACGACCACGCAAACCGGGACGGCAGCGGCCATGACGACGATCCAGAAGACCATTTCTCCGATCGACGGCTCGATCTACGTGGAGCGCCCGACGGCGGACGCCGCGGCGGTCGACGCGGCCCTCGACCGGGCGGTGGCGGCCCAGCGCGGCTGGCGGGCGACCCCGGTCGCCGAGCGCCAGGCGGTGGTGCGCCGCGCCGTCGACTACTTCGGCGCCAACAAGCCGGCGATCGTCGAGGAGCTGGCTTGGCAGATGGGCCGGCCGGTTGGGCAGGGCGGCGGCGAGATCGGCGGCCTGACCGAGCGCACCCTGCACATGGTGGACATCGCCCCGGCGGCGCTGGCCGACCTGGAGCCGGCCGCCAAGATCGGCTTCACGCGGTTCGTGCGGCGCGAGCCGGTGGGCGTGGTGGCGATCATCGCGCCCTGGAACTACCCCTACCTGACGGCGGTGAACGGCATCGTCCCGGCATTGATGGCCGGCAACGCCGTGGTGCTGAAGCACTCGCACCAGACGCCGCTGTGCGCCGAGCGGTTCGCCGCCGCGTTCGATGCCGCCGGGCTGCCGGCGGGGGTGTTTCAGGTCCTGCACCTCACCCACGACGCCAGCGAGCGGCTGATCGCCGACCCGCGGATCGGCTTCGTCAACTTCACCGGCTCGGTTGCCGGCGGTCACGCCGTGCAGCGCGCGGCGAGCGCCCGGTTCATCGCCACCGGCCTCGAACTCGGTGGCAAGGACCCGGCCTATGTCCGGGCCGACGCCCGGCTCGACCACGCGATCGAGAACCTGGTGGACGGGGCGTTCTTCAACTCCGGCCAGTCGTGCTGCGGGATCGAGCGGATCTATGTCCACGCCGCGCTGTACGACGCGTTCGTCGAGGGCGCGGTCGAACTGACCCGCCAGTACCGGCTCGGCGACCCGCGCGACGCCGACACCAACCTCGGTCCGATGGCGCGCGCCGCCTCGGCCGATTTCGTGCGCGGCCAGATCGGCGAGGCGGTGAAGGCCGGCGCCAGGGCGCTGATCGACCCGGCCGGTTTCCCGCGCGACACCGCCGGCACGCCCTACATGGCGCCGCAGATCCTGGTCGACGTCGACCACTCGATGCGGGTGATGACCGAGGAGAGCTTCGGGCCGGTGGTCGGCATCATGAAGGTGGCGTCGGACGAGGAGGCGGTGCGCCTGATGAACGACAGCGCGTTCGGCCTGACCGCGGCGATCTGGACCACCGACGAAGAGGCGGCGCTGCGGATCGGCGGCGCGCTCGAGACCGGTACGGTGTTCATGAACCGCTGCGACTACCTCGACCCGGCGCTGGCCTGGACGGGGGTGAAGGATTCCGGGCGCGGTTGCACGCTGTCGGCGCTTGGCTATGAGGCGCTGACCCGCCCGAAGAGCTTCCACCTGCGCACGGCGGTCTGACCGTCGCTTTCCCGGCCCCGGCTTCCGCCACCGCCCCCTATTCTGGCCGTCACCCCGGAAGCCGAGGCGGCCGCGATCGCAGAGGGGGCCGGTCGGACTCAGGCGCGGCCGAGCACGCGCTGCTCGAGGATCCAGGCCCGGTAGCGGGCGATCGGCATCGGCTTGGCGTACAGGAAGCCCTGGAACTCGTCGTAGCCGAGGTCGCGCAAAGTGGTGGCCTCCTCCTCGGTCTCGACGCCTTCGGCGATCACCGTCAGCCCAAGGGCGTGACCGAGGCCGACGATCGCCGAGGCGATCGAGCGGCCGTCACCGCCGTGAACATCGTGGGTGAAGCTGCGGTCGAGCTTCAGGTAGTCGATCGGCAGACGCTTGAGGTGGCTGAGCGACGAGTAGCCGGTGCCGAAATCGTCGATGGCGATGCGGATGCCGAAGGTCCGCAGACCGGCCAGCATCGGAATCACCTCATCGATCTGCTCCATGGTGGCGCTCTCGGTCACCTCGAACTGCAGCGCCGACGGCGGGATCTGGTGCGCCTCGAGGGCCTGGCGGGCAGTGCGCAGCATGTCGTCGTTCTGGAACTGGATGGTGGAGACGTTGACCGCCACCGGCACCAGCAGGCCGATCTCTCGGGCCAGTCGTTGCTGGTCGGCGCAGACCTGGCGGACGACGAAGCGCCCGATGTCGAGGATCTGGCCGGTCGCCTCGGCCACCGGGATGAATTCGGCCGGCGAGATGAAGGCGCCGTCATCGACCGGCCAGCGGATCAGCGCCTCGGCGCCGACCACGCGCCCATCGCCGGCGCGGACCTTGGGCTGGTAGTGGACCTCCAGCCCGCCGTTGGCCAGCGCTTCGGCCAGCCGGTGCTCGATGTCATAGCGGCGCGCTGCCTCGGTGTTCATGGACTGGTCGGAGAACACCACCTGGCGCGCCCGCCGCAGGTTGGCGTTGCCGCAGGCGCGCTCGGCCGCCAGTGTCAGCTCTTCGGCGTTGCGCCCGTCAAACGGCCAGACCGCGGCACCGTAGGACAGGGTCGCCTGGACCGGCTGGCCGCCGATGGTGAACCGGGCCTGGAGCAGGTCGTCGAAGCGCTGGGCGAGGGTGATAAGGTCGCTCTCGTCGTCGACGTCGTGCATCAGCACGGCAAACTTGTCGCCGGGGAACTTGGCGATCAGCGACCGGCCGACCATCTGCGAACGCAGCCGCTCGCCGATCTGGCGCAGCAGCCCGTCGCCGCCGGCGAGGCCGAGCGCGTCGTTGAAGCCCTTCATCCGATTGACGTTGATGAACAGCACTCCGAGCCGGCCGGGGCGGGCGTCGCGCAGGGCGAAGCCGAGCTGTTCCAGGAACAGCGCCTTGTTGGGCAGATGGGTCAGGGAGTCGCGGGTAGCGAGATCGCGCAGCTCCTGCTCGGCCCGCACCCGCGCCGTCACGTCGATCAGCGCGCTCTGCACCGCCCATTCACCCTTCCAGCGGATTCGCCGCCCTGCGACGTCAGCCAGGAACCGGCTGCCGTCGCGCCGCAGCCGCGGCCGCGCGACCAGGTTGACGTCGTCGATGTCGCCGCGGCTGAGAAGGTCGACAAATCCCTCCTGCGACCCGTCCGGCAGGACCGGGAAGGTGCTCCGGAAATCGCACTCGTCCAGCATCTCGGTGGCGTCGGCGAATCCGAACATCCGCGCCGCGGCGTCGTTGGCGAACAGCAGTTCCAGGTTGCGGTGGACCGCGATCGCCTGGATCGAGCCGTCGAGGATGTTCCGCAGCTTGATCTGGGCGTCTTCGGCTTCCTGGGTGCGGTGCGCGAGATCGCGGACCGTGGAGACGAACGCCCGCGCCATCTGGCCGATCTCGTCGTTGCGGCCGACCAGGTCGCCGGCGATCAGCGACGCCGGGTTGAGGGAACCGCCGATCTCGCGGATCGCGACGGCCAGCCGCCGCAACGGCCGGGCGGTGGTGACGAGGGCGATCACGAACGTCGAGAGCGTCAGCGCGACGCCGAGCAGGCCGAGTGCCCAGACGGTCTTGGCGAACTGGTCGAGCACCAGGTCGTGGATCGCCGTGAAGTCGGCGCGCAGCGCCAGGGTTCCGACGGGCTGGGCAGGCTCGCCGATCGGCGCGCCCGGCCGGACCAGTTCCCGGATCTGGATCAGGTCCGGGCGCGCGCGGTTCAGCAGCGATCGGCTCAGCCACTCCTGACCCTCGACGGCGCGATCGGCCTCCACCACGCGTTCTCCGTCGGCGTCGAGCAGCACGGCGGTACGCACGAATTCGCCGTCGGCCAGACCGTCGACCAGACGCATGGCCTGCCGGAGGTCGAAGGTCCACAGCGCCTCCCCGGCGGCGCCCCCGACCGTCATCAGGCTGGCAGCCATGGCCTTGTCGGCGCGGTCCCAGGCGTCGCGGATCGTCAACTCCAGGCTGACGCCCAGGACCAGCCCCAGCACCACCGTCGACACAGAGACGGTCAGGGCCATGAGCCGGGTGGTGAGCGATCGCAGTGGGGCGATTGGCGATGGCATGAAATTCCCGAGATGGACGGCCCGACGCCGGCAACGTCAGCAGGCGGCCCGGCCGATGGCGCGCTACCGCCATCCGCCGGTTGTCGCCTCAATGCTATCGCGCAAGGGCTAACGAAACGCTAATGTCGGCGGCGGATTCCGATCATTAGCCCGCCGTCGTGCCTTTCGAGAGCTGTTCGTCGACCAGCCGCGCGACCGCCGGGTAGTCGGTCTTGCCGGAGCCCAGCAGCGGGATGGCGTCGACCGGCAGGATGCGGCGCGGTACCGCCAGTTCCGAGACGCCGCCCGCCCGCCCGGCCTCGGCCAGCGCCTCGCGCGACGCATCCCCGCGGTCGGTGACCAGCACCAGCTGCTCGCCCTTGCGGGGGTCCAGGACCGCGACGACCGCGTGGGCGTTGGCCGGCCAGACACCGGCGGCCAGCCCCTCGACCGCGCCGAGCGAGACCATCTCGCCGGCGATCTTGGCGAAGCGCTTGGCCCGACCGACAATCCGCACGAAGCCGTCGGCATCGATCGAGACGATGTCGCCGGTGTCGTAGACGCCGCCCGCCGGCTGCAACTCTCCCGGTAGATCGGCGAGCATGTAGCCGAGCATGACGTTCGGCCCGCTGACCACCAGACGGCCGCCCTGGTCGATACCGTCGACCGGCTCCAGGCGTGCCTGCAGGCCCGGGACCACCCGCCCGACCGTGCCGGCGCGGTAGTGCATCGGGGTGTTCACGGCGATCACCGGCGCGGTCTCGGTGGCGCCGTAGCCTTCCAGCAGCCGCAGGCCGAACTTCTCGGCCCACACTCGCCGGGTCTCGTCCTTCACTTTCTCGGCGCCGGCAAACACGTAGCGGACGTTGAAGAAGTCGTAGGCGTGCGACAGGCGGGCGTAGCCGGCCAGGAAGGTGTCGGTGCCGAACAGGATGGTGGCGTTGGTCTCGTACACCAGCGCCGGGACGATCCGGTAGTGCAGCGGCGACGGGTACAGGAACGACCGCACGCCCGACAGCAGCGGCAGGATCAGCCCGCCGGTCAGCCCGAACGAGTGGAAGATCGGCAGGGCGTTGAACACCGTGTCGGTGGGGTTGAAATCGACCCGGGCGGCAAGCTGGTGGCGGTTGGCGAGCAGGTTGGCGTGGCTCAGCACCACCCCTTTCGAGGTTCCTTCCGAGCCCGAGGTGAACAGCACCACCGCCGGATCGTCGGCGGCGACCTTGTAGCGGCGGTGGATGAGCCCGGCAAACGGCCGGGAGATCAGGCCGAGCACCTTGTCCCGGGCGGTAACGGCGTCGCGGACATCCTCCAGGTAGACCACGCGGACCAGCGGTTCGATGGCGGCGATCAACTCCTGCAGCCGGCCGACCTCGACGAACCGGCGCGAGGTGATGACCGTGCGCAGGGTGGCGGTCTGGCAGGCGGCGGCGAGGCTGCGCGGCCCGGACGAGAAGTTCAGCATGGCCGGCACCCGGCCACGGGCGATCAGCCCGAACAGGCAGACCGCCGCCGCCACCGAATTCGGCAGCAGCACGCCGACGCGCTCGCCGGCCGCGGTGTCGCGCGCCAGCTTCGCGCCGAGGATCAGGGCGCCGGTCACCACCCGGTCGTAGCTCGCCGGCTTGCGCTCGATGTCGTCGAGCGCCACGGCGCCGCAGCCGTGCACCCGCCGCGCCGCCAGCAGCGCCTCGAACAGCGTCTCCTCGCGGTCGCGGGTTTCGAACATCATTTCCGACATCACGTCGTAGAGCTGGTCACCGGCGGCCCGGCGCCGGACCCGGCCCCGCGCCTCGGCCGGAATGTGGAAGCGGCGCGGCTCCAGGACGGTGATGGTGATGCGCGGGAACAACCGGCGGCGCAGCTTGCCTTTCATGCGCGAGAAGACGCTGGCCTCGGCGCCGTCGATGCGCACCGGGATCACCTCGGCGTCGGCCCGGTCGGCGATCATGCCCGGACCCTCGTGCACCTTCATCAGGGCGCCGGTCACAGTGATCCGGCCCTCGGGGAAGATCACCAGGTGGTTGCCGGCGCGCACTTCCTTGATCAGCGCCTTGGCGGCGAACGGGTTGCCGGGGTCGACCGTGAACACCCGGACCAGCGCCAGCGCCGGCTTCGCCCACCAGCGTTGAGCGATGTAGGTGTCGACGGCGAACACCGGACGGCCGGGCAGGAACACCGCCAGCAGGACCCCGTCCAGGAACGACACGTGGTTGGCGACCACCAGGGCCCGCGGCCCGGCGCGGTGGTAGTTGGCGAGCCCGTTGACCCTGACCCGGAACAGCAGGCCGAGCGGTAGCGCGAACAGGCTCTTGATCAGTTCGTGGGGGAGCAGGCCGCAGATGTAGATCGTCACGACGGCGTTGACCGCCGCGAGCGAGGCGAACACCGTCGTCACCGACAGGCCGTATGCCAGCATGCCGGCCGCCCACAGCGCCCCGATCACCATGAACAGGGCGTTCAGAATGTTGTTGGCTGCCACGTTGCGCGAGCGATGCTCGGGCTCGCTGCGAGCCTGCAGGATCGCGAACAGCGGCACGCTGTACAGGCCGCCGGCGATCGCGATACCGATCAGGTCCGCCAGGACGCGCCAGTTGCGCGGCTCGGCCAGGAACGCGGCGGCGCCGATCAGCGCCGGCCCCGGCTCGCGGTCCAGCAGGGCGTGGCAGAGGTCGGCGATGAAAACGGTCATCGCGAGCGATGCCAGCGGGACGTAGCGTGCCGAAACCTCGCCCCCGAGCAGGGTGTTGCAGGCCAGCGAACCGATGGCGATGCCAACCGCGAAGGCGACCAGGAACAGCGTGACGACTTCCTCGTCGGCGCCCAGCACGGCCTGGGCGAGGGCCGGGAACTGGGACAGGAAGGTGGCGCCGACCAGCCAGAACCAGGACAGCCCGAGGATGGTCAGGAACAGGGTGCGGTCGCTCCCGGCACGCGCCACGATGCGGACGGTCTCGACCATGAAGTTTGGGTTCACCCGCAGTCCGGGGCGGTCCGGGAGGGCTTGCGGGATGTTCCGGCTGGCGAGCCAGCCGGCGATCGCCAGCGCCAGCATCAGCGCTGACACGATGGTGACGCCGTCGGCGCGCAGCACGATCAGGCCGCCGGCGATGGTCCCGACCAGGATGGCGAGAAAGGTGCCGGCCTCGATCAGGCCGTTGCCCCCGACCAGTTCCTCCTCGCGCAGGTGATCCGGCAGGATGCCGTACTTGACCGGGCCGAAGAACGCCGACTGCGCCCCCATGAGGAACAGCACCGCCATCAGCAGGTAGGGTTCGTTGAGGTGCAGCCCGACGACGCCGACCGCCATGACGGCGATCTCGGCGAGCTTGATGCGGCGGATCAGCGTCGCCTTGTCCATGGCGTCGGCGAGCTGGCCGGCGGTGGCCGAGAACAGGAAGTACGGCAGGATGAACACGCCGGCGGCCACCGTGACCAGCACCTGGGCCTCGGCGCTGTCCATGCCGGCGATGCCATAAAGCGCCAGGATCACGAAAGCGTTCTTGAACACGTTGTCGTTCATCGCGCCCAGGAACTGCGTGACGAACAGCGGCAGGAAGCGGCGGGAGCGGAGCAGGGTGAACTCGGACGGGCTCATAGCGTCACTCCGGAAGGCGGCACGTGGGCCGAAACGTGGCAGGCGATGGCGAGGTTGCCGATATTCGAGAAGTGAACATTCACTTACTTAGTCTTCTTCGGGCCACGCGTCAACCGCGGCGGAGGGCGCGAATGATGGTTGCCCGCGGACGTGGGATGCGGCCTATGATCCTTTTGACCATCCCGCGGTCGCGCCGGTCAGAGTTTGGCCCCGGCGCGCGTCCCACCCATCCGTCCGGAGACGATCGATGCCCGTCAACAACCGCATTGCGGAGTTCCACGAGGAGATGACCGAGTGGCGGCGTGACCTGCACGCCCACCCGGAGATCAAGTTCGAGGAGCACCGCACCGCGGCGGTGGTGGCCGACAAGCTGGAATCCTGGGGCATTGAGGTGCACCGCGGCATCGCCGGAACCGGCGTCGTCGGCGTGCTGCGCGGCTCGTCGCAGGGCGGATCGATCGGCCTGCGCGCCGACATGGACGCCCTGCCGATGGACGAGGAGGGCAACCCGCCCTACCGCTCGCAGAACCCGGGGCGCATGCACGCCTGCGGCCACGACGGCCACACCACCATGCTGCTGGGGGCCGCCAAGTACCTGGCCGAGACCCGGAACTTCGCCGGCACCGTGAACTTCATCTTCCAGCCCGCCGAGGAAGGCGGGGCCGGCGCCCGGGTGATGATCGAGGAGGGGCTGTTCGAGCGCTTCCCGTGCGACACCGTTTGGGGAATCCACAACGCCCCGCACCTGCCGGCCGGGACCATCGGCGTGCGACCGGGCCCGCTGATGGCGGCCGCCGACCAGGCGTTCCTGACGATCAGGGGCCGCGGCGCCCACGCCGCCCGCCCGCACGACGGGGTCGATCCGATCGCCGTCGGCGTCCAGCTCTACCAGGGCATCCAGACCATCGTCAGCCGCAACGTCGACCCGATCCAGTCGGCGGTGGTCACGGTCGCGCAGTTCCACGCCGGCACCGCCAACAACGTGATCCCTCACACCGCCGAGTTGAAGCTGTCGATCCGCACCTTCGACGACGGGGTGCGTGACCTGATCGAGCAGCGTATCCGCGCGCTGTGCGACGGTGTCGGCCGGATGCACGGCGCCGAGGTCGACGTCGATTACCGGCGCGGCTATTCGGCGGTGATCAACCCGGCCGAGACCGCCGAGGTGGTCGCCTCGGTCGCCGAGCAGGTGGTCGGGTCGGACCGGGTCGACCGCGACACGGCGCCGATCATGGCGAGCGAGGATTTCGCCTTCATGCTGACCGAGCGTCCGGGCGCCTTCCTGTGGCTTGGCGGCGGCGCGCCGGGCAAGGATTTCGGTCTTCACCAGCCGCAATACGACTTCAACGACGCGGTCCTGCCGGTCGGCGCCAGCTTCTGGGCCCGGCTGGTCGAGACCCGGTTGCCGCGGGGTTGACCGAAGGCCACTGCCGGAGCGGGCAGGACGGCATCCGCAACGAGGAGTTGACCTGTCGGCGGAGTTGCTGACCGAATCCGGACATCGCGTGTCTGGGAGGATCAGGTCATGGTGGATGCAGGCTTCGGGCGCACCCACGGCGGCGGGCGCACCGGCAAGATACTGGGCTATCCCGCCAACCTGGAGCCGTTTCCGGCGTCGCCCGAAGACTGGCTGCCGGACAGGGCGACCGCGTCGCTTCTGGACCTCCACCGCGCCACGGTCGCGGCCGCCCAGGATCGCATCGACTGGTACGACCGCAAGGGCAGCCGCCAGGGGGCGATCGCCCGCGCGCTGCGCTTTTTCGCCCTGCTGCTGGTCGGTCTCGGCGCGCTGGTGCCGGTGACGGCGCCGGTCCTTCCCGCGATCGCCGGTGTGGACGTCGCCTACGCCGGATACGTGGTGATCACGCTCGCCGGCCTGCTGGTCGGGCTCGACAACTTCTTCGGCTTCTCGGAAAGCTGGATGCGCTTCCGCATGACCCAGGCCGAGCTGGTCCGGCGGCTCGCGTCGTTCCGCTACGAATGGGCATCGCGTCTGGCGGCGGACAATCTCGACCAGGACCGGTCGGCGCTGCACGGCCTGCTCGACCTGCAGCGCCGCTTCATGGACAGCGTCGAGGCCGCGGTGGAGGCCGAGACCGTTCAATGGGCCACTCGGCAACGGTTCAACCTGCTGTCCTTCGACCGCAAGCAGGGCTTCGCGCGGCCCGACGGGGCGCCCGGCCGGGTCAGCGTCCGGATCAAGGGCTGGGCGGCGCTGCCGGAGGCCACCCGCAAGGCGCTGGCGCTGCATGTCGGGCGGCAGGCGCTGGTCCCGGACGCGGGTGGGACCGCGGTCTCCCCGCCACTCGACCCCGGCAGCCATACCGTGCGGGCGGAATGGCCGGGCCAGGACGGCGCCACCCGGTCCGACCTCAAGACCGTGACTGTGGAATCGGACAAGACCGTCGCCGTCGATCTGACTGTGTCGGCCGAGGGGTAGCCGTCGCCGACGGTCAAGGCAGCAGCGGCAGCAACCGGCGCACCAGGGGCGCGTTGCCGGCCACGAGGCGGTCGGCCGCCGGCCCGAGCCGCCCGGGCTGGAAGGGCGCCGCCATGCCGCCGGCCTCCTCCACGATCAGAATCCCGGCGGCGACGTCCCAGTCCAGCAGGTACGGATCCCAGGTGGCGTCCAGCCTGCCGTCGGCCACGTAGGCAAGTTGCAGGGCGGCGCAGCAGTAGTTCCGGGTCTGGGCGCCGGCGGCGACCGCCGCCGCCACCGCCTCGACGTAGCGCCCGGCGGGATGGCGCGGCGAGTGGCCGACACCCAGCACGGCCTGCTCGAGCCCGACGACGCCGCTGACCCGGATCGGGGCACCATTGCGGGTGGCGCCGCCACCCCGGCGCGCCGCGAAGGTCTCGCCGGCGTTCGGGTCGCGGATCACCCCAAGCTCGGTGACGCCGTCGCGACGGTAGGCGATCGACACCACGAACTGCGGGATA
>CAYNFA010000009.1:0-20579 GCA_964396345.1 uncultured Thalassobaculum sp. | reverse complement strand
GATTGCTGTCACCCGGCTGCCGCTATGCAGGCGGCGCGCTGGATGCACGAGGAGCTGGGCGCCGGGGTGAAGGTGTTTGTCGACACCGCCCCGGTGATGGAGAAGCCGCTGGCGGCGCGCGCCGGGGTCGGCTGGCCGGGCAAGCATACCAATTTGGTCAGCCGCGACTTCGGCTCCTGGCTGTTCCTCGGCGAGGTCTTCACCACCCTCGAGCTGCCGGCCGACGCCGCCGAGGTCGACCGCTGCGGGTCGTGCCGGCGCTGCCTCGACATCTGCCCGACCGACGCCTTCCCGGCACCCTACGCGCTCGACGCCCGGCGCTGCATCAGCTACCTGACGATCGAGCACAAGGGGCCGATCCCGGCGGAGTTCCGTGCCGCCATCGGCAACCGCGTCTACGGCTGCGACGACTGCCTGGCGGTGTGCCCGTGGAACAAGTTCGCGTCGACAACCCGCGAGCTGGCCTTCGTGCCGCGCGACGATCTCACCCTGCCGCTGCTGGCGGAACTGGCGGCGCTCGACGACGCCGGGTTCCGCGCTCGCTTCGCCGGCTCGCCGATCAAGCGCACCGGCCGCGACCGGTTCGTGCGCAACGTCGTGGTGGCGCTCGGCAACTGCGCCGACGCCTCGGCGGCGACCACGGTCGAGCGCCTGCTCGACGACGCCAGCCCGCTGGTCCGCGGCATGGCGGTGTGGGCGCTGGCCCGGCTGGCGCCCGAGACACTCGCGCGCCACGCCGGCCGGGCGGTGAACGATCCGGACGACCATGTCCGCGCCGAATGGCGCGCCGCCCTTGGAGACACCGCATGACCGACGAGACCGTGTACCGTGCCCTCACTCAGCTCGGCGGCGACACCCGCCTGCCGGACTCGCCCGAGACCGCGGTGCTGGAGAAGGTAGCGAACCCGCATCCCGGCACTGACTACATGGTGCGGTTTACAGCGCCGGAGTTCACGTCGCTCTGCCCGGTCACCGGCCAGCCCGACTTCGCCTTCCTGATGATCGACTATGTGCCAGCCGGTTGGCTGGTCGAGAGCAAGTCCCTGAAACTGTACCTCGGCGCGTTCCGCAACCACGGCGCCTTCCACGAGGGTTGTACGATAGCCATCGCCAAGCGTCTGGAGGGGGTGCTGGACCCGAAATGGCTGCGGATCGGCGGCTACTGGTACCCGCGCGGCGGCATGCCGATCGACGTCTTCTACCAGTCGGGCGAACCGCCCAGCGGGTTGTGGATCCCGGCCCAGGACGTGCCGGTCTACCGCGGCCGCCCCTGATCCAACGCGGGCGCCCTTGCTCTCCCGCGGGCGCCCCTGAGGCTTCCTCCCCCTGGACCGCCCCGGCCCGTCCGGTCAGGATGGCGCAAAATCAGCGGGCGGCCGCCGGGCCGGCCCGCCACAGCGGGAGGAAGCCATGGGTGAGACGCCGAACGGCGTGGTCGCTGCCGACACCGTGACCCGGCCGACCGACGCCTGGAAGGGCGCGGTCCTGATCGCCGGATCGCACGGCGGCGTCTACGCCGCCTACTGCGCGGTCAAGGGCGGGGTGCGCGCGGTGATCTTGAACGACGCCGGGCGCGGCAAGGACGATGCCGGCGTCGGCGGCGCCGGCTACTGCGACGACCTCGCCATCCCCTACGCCGTCATCGACACCATGTCGGCGCGCATCGGCAACGGCGACGACATGGTGGCGCGCGGCGTGATCTCGCTCGCCAACCAGGCGGCCCAAGCCCTTGGCGTGCGTCCCGGCATGCGCTGCGCCGACGCGGCGGCGGCCATGACCCGGGCGGCGGCGTCGACCCGCCCGGTGCCGGCCTACGAGGAGGCGCGCACCGAGTTGCCGCCGGGGCCGAGCGGCCGGCGCGTCGTTCTGCTCGATTCGATATCGCTGGTCGGGCCGACCGATGTCGGCCACGTCCTGGTCTCCGGCTCGCACGGCGCCATCCTCGGGCTGGAGAAGGCGGCGGCCCTGAAGATCGACGGCTACGCGGCGTTCTTCAACGACGCCGGCGGCGGCGCCGACGGCGCCGGCTACACCCGGCTGCCGGCGCTCGACGAGCGCGGGATCGCCGCCGGCACCGTCGCCACCATGAGCGCCCGCATCGGCGACGCCCGCTCGAGCTGGAACGACGGCGTGCTGAGCCGGGTCAACGACACCGCGCGCCAGCTCGGCGGCGAGGCCGGCATGACGCTGCGGGCGTTCTGCGAAACCCTGATCGCCTGAGGAGCCGGACATGAAGCTCGCGACCTTCACAGAGGGTGGCCGCACCCGCATCGGTGTCGTCGAGAACGCCAGGATCGCCGACGTCTCGGCCGCCGAACCGGCGATCCCGGCCGACATGACGGCGTTCCTGGCACTCGGCGCCGCCGGCCGCGCGCTGCTCGACCGCGCGCTCGCCAGCGCGCCGCGCCGGCCGCTCGCCGAGGTGCGGCTCGAGGCGCCGGTGCCGCGGCCGGGCAAATTCCTCGCCGTCGGCCTCAACTTCGCCGATCACATCAAGGAATTGGGCGCGTCGACCCCGGCGTTCCCCGCCACCTTCGCCAAGATGGCGTCGTGCATCACCGGTCCGTACGACCCGGTGCACCAGCCGCGGGTCTCCGACAGCCTCGACTACGAGGGCGAACTCGGCCTGGTGATCGGCACGCGCTGCCGCCACGTACCCAGGGAACGGGCGCTGGAGGTGGTGGCGGGCTACGTCGTGGTGAACGACCTGACGGTTCGCGAGTGGGTCGCCCTCACCCCGCAGGTGGTGATCCCGAAGAGCTTCGACACCCACGGCCCCTTCGGACCCTGGATCACCACGGTCGACGAGATCCCGGATCCCCAGGCGCTGGCGATCCGCACCAGCGTCAACGGCGAGGTCCGCCAGCGCTCCTCGACCGCCGAGATGATCTTCGGCTGCGCCGACCTGATCGCCCTGCTCAGTCAGGCCCTCACGCTGGAGCCCGGGGACCTGATCACCACCGGCACGCCGCCCGGGGTTGGCGAGGGTTTTACCCCGAAACGCTACCTTCGGCCCGGGGACGTGGTACGGGTAGAGATCGACGGCCTCGGCCACATCGAGAATCGCGTGGTCGCGGAACCTGACGACACCGCGTTTATTGAGGGCTGACGCCCTTCACTCCAGGCCAGGAGAGATCTTATGGGACTGCTCGGAACCGGCGTGCTGCTCACCTTCACCGAGGTGGCACCGGAGCACGAGATGGACTTCAACGAGTGGTACAACCGCGAGCACATCGACGAACGGGTCTACATGCCCGGCTTCAAGCGGGCGCGCCGCTACGTCGCCGCCGACGGGGCGACCCGCGTGAAGTACTTCGCGTCGTACGAGACCGACACCGTCCGGGATCTGTGCAGCCCCGACTACATGAAGCTGCTGGCCAACCAGTCCGACTGGTCGAAGAGCGTGATGGCGAAGTTCACGCATTTCGACCGCCTGACGCTGACCTGCACCGTCGACCTCGGCCACGGCATCTCCGGCGCCGCCGGGCTGGCCCGGTTCTTTCCCGCCGACGAGGACAAGCAGGCCCTTCGCGAGCTGATGCGCGACTCCCTCCTGCCCGAGTTGGCCGGCCGCGCCGGTATGCACGGCGCGGTGCTGCTGGAGAACGACCTCGATGTCGTGGTCGAGGGCATGCGCGCCCAGGGCCGCGCCATTCCCGCCGACCTCAAGCAGGAATGGGTGGTGATCCTGGACGGCAGCACCCCCGCCATCGTCGGCGCCGCCCTCGACGCCGGCTTCGGCGACGACCGGCTGGAACCGCACGGCGTGCCCTCCGATGGCGTCGACCTCGGACGCTACGCCTTCGTGTTCGGCAATCACCGCTGATCCGCGCCGGCCGGACCAGAGACGGCCGGGCCAGAGACGACTGGAGCAGGAGTGGCCGGGGCGGGGTTGACCGGGGCGGGGTTGGCCGGGGCGGGGTTGGCCGGGGCGGGATCGCGCGGGTCGTCGCGCAGCCCGGCGATCCGGCTGAGCGCCGCGTCCCGCAACGCCACCACCACGTCGAACAGCGGCGAGATCACCGCCCCGATCACCGCCGCCACCTCGGCCGGCATCGGCACCGCCGGAACGCTGGCGTTCCAGGCCCAGGCCACCAGCACGCCGGACCCGACCGAGGCGCCGGACGCCGCCAGCCGGTTCGCCATGAAGCTGGCCATCACCGGCCCTCCCGGACGCAGCCGACCAGCGGCCGACCGCCGGTGAAGCGGTCGCGCAGACCCTGCCGGGCGGCCTCGGTGACGGTGGCGCAATAGGCGTCGCCGACCGCCACCGCGGCACCGCCGACGGCGACCAGCGCCGGCGCCGCCTGGCAGCCGGCGAACGACACGAGGGCGAGCACGGCGACGGCGAGCGCCGCCGCGCGAACGACACGGGACATGGGCTTCCTCCGGGTTTCGGGAACGATGAGCCGCGCCGCGACCGGCGCGGCCGGGCCGGTGCGGAGCCGCCGGGGCGTCAGGCCCGCGGCAGGTTGAGCAGCGCCACCAGGCCGCCGAGCACCGACAGCGCGATCGCGCACAGCACGCCGAGCACGAACGCCTCGATCCGGCCGACCCGCCGCTCGAGCTCGCCCAGGCGATGGTTGACCAGCGTGCGCTCGGCGGCGCCGCTGCCCTGTGGGGTTGCGTCCGGCTGCGGCACGGCCGGCGCCGGCAGGGTAAAATCCTTCATGTCGGCTCCTGCGGCCGCACGCCGCGGTCACGCGGGCTGGGGCGATCGCCGCCGACGCGGTGCTGCGCGCCGACACCCCTGCAAACCGCGCCTGCCAGCAGTCGATAGCTTCAAAACGTGTGTGTCTGATTGGACCCAGTGTATGAATACACTATTAACATACTGTTATTATTATCAATAATGACAATTTGGCCATCTTCACCCGCCGCTGAAGCCGCACCGATTGACCCCAGACCACCAGCACCACCTCCGCCAGTAGTTGGAGAAATCGAGTTAAGGGCCAACGGAAAAACGAAGCCGCTTCCCCCTCCACCTCCACCCTCACTGTGGCCAGCTTCCCCACCAAAATAGCCATCCCCTCCGCCGCCGCCGGCCCGCCCACCTGGAATGGCATCTCCTCCGACCAAGGCAGATCCATTGGCTCCGACACTGCCTCCTGCTCCTCCAGAAATTTGAGTACCGGGATTACCAGCCTGGCCTTCAGAGAGGCCGGTCGTAGTGCCGGGCGATCCAGTCACACCACCTCCCTGACCACCAAATGCGCTTGTGGCCTGCTCTTGGCTCCCCCCACCCCCGCCGCCCCCGGCAACCACCAGGGCGGTCGCTTGGGATACCGTGCCGTGGAACACGCCCGAGCGCCCGCCGCCGCTGCCGCCGGCGTGGTTGACGCCGTCCGCGGCACCCTGGCCGCCGGCCGGCCAGCCGCCGGCGCCGGCCCCGCCGGCGTGATCCGAGGCCTGGCCGCCGCCGCCAACCTGGACGATCAGCGAGGCCGGCAGGTCGGCCTTGCGGAACGTCGCCACGACCAGGCCGCCGTCGCCGCCGGCCTTGTCGAGGCCGCCGCCGGCGCTGACCGACCCGCCGGAGCCGCCGGCGCCCTTGCACACGATGGTAACGAGCGGCCCGATGGCGGCCCCGCTCCTGACGATCACGACCGGCGGCATGCCTCACCCTCCCACGTAGAGTTTCAGGGCGGCGCCCGGCCCGACCCGGGCGACCACGGTGGTATCGGCGCCCGGCGGCTGGGCCGGCCAGTCCGGCTCGTCGCCGTGCGGCCAGGTCCCGGCGCCGCCGTCGAGCAGACGGAAGCCCGGGGTGCGGCCGCCGGTCGCGTCCTGCACCACCGTCCAGTGCTTCCAGTAGACGTAGCCGGGGTCGGGGGCGGCGTGGTCGAGGTCGAGGTCGGCGCCCAGCGTCACCCGCAGCAGCGGCGCGTCGGCGGTGCCGGCGACGACGGTTTCGGTGACGGTGCCGAGATCCTGCTCGCGCCACTGGTCGCCGCCGCCGACCCGGAGGCCGGCAAGCGTGGCCAGCGCCGTCACCACCAGGTTCAGCACCCCGGCGACGCTGTGGCCGGCGGCGTCGAGGTCGGCGGCCAGCGTCGGCGCCGGGTCGAGCGCCAGGCTGCCGCCGCCGGCCGGCCGGGTGATCACCCAGTCGGCGGCGGCGGCGGCGGCGCCGGCGGCGAACACCACCTCCAGGGTCAGGGTGGTGCCGGCGAACGCCGTCACCGTGGCGATCATCAGCCGCGCCGGGTCGCCGGCGCTCACCACCCGCACCAGGGTGCCGGGCGACAGCCCGACGGCGCCGGCGTCCTGGTGGGTGGCCAGCACCACGGTGCCGGTCGCCGGCGTCAGTTCGGTCGCCGAGGTCGCCGCCAGCCCCCTCAGGAAGGCGGCCTCGCGGGCGACCGCCGCCAGCATCGCCGGAAACCCGGTCGTCTCGTCGGCGTAGGCGGTGCCGGCGACGTTGGCGTCGGTGAAGGTCTCGCCGGCAAGGGTCACGCTCCAGGCCATGGATCGGCTCTCCGCAGGGACGGGTGTGGAAGGGTCGGGTGGTGCCCCGCGTCGGTGCGAGACGGGCGGCGTCGGCCGCGCGGGCGCGAGCCCGCTTTCGTGGCGCGGTGGCGACGCAATCAGGGCAATGTCGACCGGCGTGCGGCCGAGAGGGTGCGCGCGAGGCTGCCGGCCCGCCCGCTACGCCCGGTTCGGCTGCGCCCGGTTCGGCTGCGCCCGGTTCGGCTGCGCCAGCCGAGAACTCACATGCCCGAGGATGTCCTTGGGCGTCAGCTTTCGCCCGTCCGGCCGATCGAGGCCGAAGACGCGACGGACCGTCTCGTGGTCATCGAGGAGTACCTGCGGCTCCAGGACCGACATGGCCGGGCCGTAATCCGGGTGCCGCTCGGTCACGAGCAGCAGGTTCCAGTACGTGGCAAACGCGCGGCCGTGCCGGCCTCTGAATTTGGCGAGCGCTCGGAAGCCGGCGGCGTCGATCGCCTTCAGGACATGGTCGTGGCTTCGCCTCACCGCATGCCCCAGGTCCTGGATCAGCACATACCCGGTGTCGGAAAGGACCTTCGACCACCTCTCCAGATAGTACTCCAGTGACGCGGCCGACATCTCGACCAGGTTCGCGTGGGACGCGATCACGTCGTACTGCCCGGACAGCGGAACGTCCAGATTCCACCAGGGATACAGGCTGCATCGGAACGACCGGGGCATGGAAATGACGTAGGGTCGCGCCGCGTTCAGCACGGGCCGGGTTTCGGCAAGCCTGCCGACTTTGGAGGCGGCGCCGACATTCAGCGCGGCGTTGTGGAAGGCCTCGCCGTAGCAGTTGGAGCCTATGAGCGCCTGGATCACGAAGAAAGACTGGGTGATCTCGATCTGATCGTAGGACTCGACGCCCTCGTCGTCGCACATGAAGAACGCGATGAGGCCGAAACCCGGCCCGATCTCGAGGACGCGGCGCCGTGGCAGTCCCCGCAGCTTCAGATACGCAAGGTACTGGGAGACGAAATCGGCCACCGGCACTGGAACTGCCTCGTCCGGAAACACCGTGCGGTACCAGCGCATGTACCGGGCGATCGCCCGCGACAGCCGGTTGAGGTCGTCGTCCTGAAGCCCGGAGAGTTCTTCCATGAACGGCTGGATACGGTCGCGGCTGTGCATGCCCGCCAGCAATCCCCGGATCTGACCGACATGGGCGATGCGGGTCGGAAAGCCCACCGCGTCGAAGGAAACGGGGGAGAAGAACGCGTCGAACCTCCAGGACTCGAGCTCCGACTTCGCGATCAGCTCGTTGTGGCCGTACGTCGCAATGTCCAAGACATTCTCCTCGCCCGCGACACAATCCCTACAACGAACCCGCTGGATTGGGGAACGAAGAGCAGGACCATCACCGATCACAGCAGCTCGTCGACCGTGAACGCCTTGGCGAACCTTCCGGGCGTCGGGTTGGCGATCGGCGTGGTCTCGGCCAGCGCGCCGTAGACCGTGTGGCGGTGGCGATGCTGGCGGTCGTCGGGGTCGACCATCACCATCAGGTCGCCGCCGACGCCCTTCAGCCGCTCCAGTTCGTAGGCGTGGCCGAACATCTCGTCGCGCTCGAGGTAATCGAAGGCGAAGCGCAGCCGGCGGTATCGGGGCTGCACGTCGACATAGCTCTGGCCGCCGCGCGAGCGCACCGTCCGGCTGTCGTCGACCTGCTCGATCGACCAGCCGTATTGCAGGTTGACCCGCGGCTGCCAGGCCGGTCCGGCGACCAGCCGGCCGGCCTGCAGGAAGTTGTCGGGGTTCGCCGGGTCGTCGAGTTCGAGGCGCAGGTGGCGGGCGATCACCGGCACCGCCAGCACGTGGATCGCGGCGATCCCGTAGGTCGCCGCCTCCTCCGGCGCCAGCAATCCGCCCCACAGGAACTCACCCCACACGCCGACCCCGAACGGCGTCGCCGCCGGCCAGATCGCCGTCCAGCCGCTGTCGTGCAGCGGCTCGGCGAAGGTCGGCGCGGCGGCCAAGCGCAGCCGCCAGCGGCCGGACTGGGTCAGGTTGTGGCGGACCAGGGCGATCAGCCGCACCGGCCGCGGCGCGCCGAAATCGAGGTCGACGGCGGTGTCGGCGGGGTCGGCCGACAGCGTGCGGGCGACCCGGCTCGGCTGCCGGTCAGCCAGGTTGGCGGCCGGCAGCCCGGCGGTCCAGCCGCCGCCCGAGAAGCCGGCGGCGTCGGCGTGGTTGCGGTAGGCGATCAGCAGCGTGGCCATGCGCGTCATCCCCACAGGTCGAGGGTCACCTCGTTCACCGCCGCGTCCTCGACCATGCCGACCACCAGCAGGTTGCGGCCGCCGGCCAGGCCGTAGCGCGGGTAGCGGATGCGGACCGTGCGCCCGAGGTCGAGGGCGAAGGGCTGGCTCTTCAGCCGCACCCGGAAGGCGTCGCGGTCGGCACCGTGCAGCGCCAGCCGGCGCGCCGCCTCGGCGCCGGCGTCGACGGCCAGCGCCAGCGCGGTGTCGCGCACCGCCTCCTCGGCCAGCTTGTGGCGGTCGCGGATCGCCGGGTCCTCGGCGGTGGCGTAGCGGAAGCCCTCGGCCAGGTCGGCGCGGCCCTCGTCGTCGACCGCGCCGGCGACGCCGGAAGGGTCCAGGGTGCGCCAGTAGCGGCCGTAGCCGATCTTCTGGCGCCACACCGGGCGGGCGACGGCGACCCGGCCGATTTCCAGGATCTGGCCGGCATCGAACCCGGCCTCGGCCTCGGCCGCCGGCTCCGCCACCCGGCCGACCGTCAGCCGGCCGGCGCGGTCGAAGCCGTAATGGCCCCCGATCGCCTCCACCAGGTCGTCGAGCAGGCGGTCCAGCCGGGCCTCGGTGTCGACGAACAGCCCGACCGGCGCCGGCGCCAGGGCGTCGAGCGCGGCGAACGCCGCGGCGTCGAGGTCGTCGGGGTCGGCCAGCCCGGCGCGGGCAATGGCAATCCGGCGCACCAGGGCGGCGGCGGTCTCGACGTAGAAGCCGTCGGCGTCGCCGCGCACGTCGGCGGTGACGGTTCCGGCCGGCGACGCGCCGAGCGTGAAGCAGCCGTTGGCCGGATCGCCGCGGAACTGGCCGGCGGCCGGTGCGCCCTCGACGCCGGCCAGCGCCAGGCCACGGTCGTAAACCGCGTCGATCCCGGCGATCGGCCCGTCGTGCAGCTGGTAGAGCAGCGCCGCGGGGTCGACCAGCACCGCCGGCACCCGCAACACCCGGCCGAAGCACAGCGGGCGGGGCCGCCCGGTCAGGCCGACACGGCCCTCGGTGCCGCCGGTGCCGGCGTAGCTGGCGCGCGGCACCTCGGCTTCAAAGCGGGCCTGCAGGTCGCGCAGCCGCACCGTCACCAGCAGGTCGTCGAACTCGATCTGCTCGGCGGTGCCGTCGAGCACCAGCCCGAACTCGACGAGCCGGAAGCCGTCGCCGCCGAGCCGGACCCGCACCCGCCTTCCGTCCCAGGCCAGCGCGGCCAGGAAATCGAGCCCGCCATCGGCGTTGTTCAGAGTCAGCGCGCCGAACCCGGGCACCGACCGCCCTTCCAGCCGACCACCGGCGAACAACTGCCGCTCGAAATTCAGGGCGGTGACCAGCCGCGGCTCGAACCAGGCGTTCGGCGGGTCGTCGTCGGGGCGGGTCACGAAGCCATGATCGCTGAACCGCAGCACCCGGACGCCTTCGAGAGCCGGATCGAAAGGTTCCACCGACACCAGGTAGCGGCGGGCGGCGTAGGGATCGGCCAGCAGATCGTCGAACCGGCTCATGCCGCCCTCCCGGTGGTGAAGCCGGCGGCGATCCGCTCCAGCCCGCGCCGCAGGGCGGCGTTCTCGCCGCGCAGCCCGGCCAGCTCGGCGCGCAGCCGGCGGGTCTCCTCGACCAGCGCCTCGATGCCGGCGGTGCGGCGCGCCGCCCCGGGGTCGGCCTCGCCGGTCCCGCGGTCGTTGGCCGGCGCCGTCACCGTCACCGGGATCGAGCGGCCGTCCGGCAGCGGCACGAACGCCTCCGGCATCCGCCCCTCGCCGAACAGCGCGAGCTGCGGGCGGCGGGCGATGCCGCCGCCGGCGTAGGCGTGCAGGGCCAGCGGCCCGCCGGCGGTCATCAGCCCGCCGTCGGCGAAGCCGATCGAGGACGCGATGGCGTCGACAAGGGCGTTGATCTCCGGCGACAGCCCGGCCCGAAACCCTCCGAAGCCGCCGCCGCCGAAATCCCCGGCGTAGCCGGTGAGGCGCGCCAGGATGCGGTTGCGGGTCGGGTTCTGGCCGAAATCGGCGCTCGGGTTCGGCAGCTCGCCGATCTCGCCGGTCAGCGCCCGGCGCAGCCGCGACAGCTCCTCCAACTGCTGCTCGGCGACCGCGAGCTGGCGGTCGGCGACGCCGCCGGTGTCGCGCAGGGCGGCGTCGACCTGCCGGAAAACCTTTGCGTAGTCCTCGGTGCTGGCGTGGAAGTCGCGCGCCAGCTTCAGGTAGGTCTCGCCAGCCTCCGGCAGCTCGCGTTGCGCTGCCTGGTCGCCGGCCAGCGACCGGCCGGCCAAATCCTCGAAGCGCAGCCGCGCCTCCTCCAGCCGCTCGCGCGGCGACAGGATCGACAGCGCGGGGTCCAGGTCGAGGCGGCGCCTGGTGTCGGCGATCGCCTCGGCCACCGCCTCGGCGCTGCGTCGGACCTCGTCCTGCTCGCGGATCTGGGCGTCCAGTTCGGCGGTGGCCAGCCGGGTGACCCCGGCCAGCGTCATCTGCGCGGCGGCGTTGTCGTTAGCTGCCGCGGTGTGCCCCGCCAGGGCTCGACCAAGCGCATCGGTCACGACGGCGTTGCCGGCGAACTCGACCCGCACCGCCTCCAGCGCCGCCACCGACAGGCTGCCGGCCGACAGCAGCGCCTGGACCTGCAGGCCCAGCAGCTCGTCGATCCCGCCAAGGTCGGCGCCGATCCCGACACCCTCCGCCCGCCTGATGTCGCTGGCTTCAACCAGCTCGCCGACCCGGTCGACCACGCCGAGGCCGCGGGCGCCGCGCAGGTCGCGGTCGAGGTCGTCCCGGTAGGCGCCCTGCAGCCGCGCGCGGGCGGCGGCGGTGCCGTCGGCGATCAGCTCGGCCGCCTCCTCCGCCGAGTACCCGGCCTCGCGCAGCGCGCCGCTCAGCCCCTCCAGCCGGGCCTCGGCCTCCACGAGCTGGAGCGCGTAGCCGGTCAGCGGCCGGGTGTCGGCCACGGCGTCGCCGACGCCGACCAGGGCGCGGACATAGTGGTCGATGGCGGCCCGCGCCTCGGCCAGCCGCAGGGCGGCCAGGTCGTCGTCGTCCAGCACCGGCGCCGCCGTAACCGAGGCGCCGGGCGCCGACGGGCCGGCGCCGGGGACCACCGGATCCCGGTAGCCGATCACCGAGCTTTCGTCGGTGATCGGGACCGGGAGCGCCGGCCCGTCCAGCGGGAGGCGCCGGCCCTCGTCTGACAAGTATGCCTCGGACAGGTCCGCCTCGGGGATGGTCGGCGCGGCCGCCAGTCGGGCCGCGAAGGCCCCGGCATCGGCCGGGTCGTCACCGGCGTTCAGGGGCGCGAACAGCCGGGCGGCGCGCTCCAGGAACTCCCGGACATAGGCCGCGTCCTGCGCCCCCAGCGCGTCGGCGCGTTCGCGCACCTCGACGCGCTGCAGGGCGCGATCGTCGCCGGCGGCGTTCAGCCGCTCCAGGGTGCGGCGCTGGTCGCGCAGGAAGGCGATGTCGGCGAGGCCGTCGTCGACCGTGGTGAACGGCGCCGCCATCGCGCGCCGGAGGCCGATGGTTACGGTGGCAGCGTCGTCGGGATCGACGCCGCGCGCCGCCGCGGTCTCGAAGGCGCGCAGCAGCCCGGCCTGGACCGCCCGCAGCATCGCCTCCTCCGGGTCGCCGAGCCCGGCGAACACCGCGCCGCTGGCGAAGTCGGCGCCGCGCGTGGCGTCGATGCCGGCGAAGAACCCCTTGGGCAGGCCGGGCTTGCGACCGCTGGAATAGCCGACGGCCGCCAGGTCCGCGAGGTCGCCGACGGTGGCGCCGAGCCGGTCGAGCGCGTCCTGCAGGGTCTCGGCCACGGCGTCGCCGAGCCGGGTGATCTGGTCGAGCGGCCCGCCGTCCAGCTCGAAGGCGTCGGCGACCACCCGCCCGCCGGTGGCGGCGATCCCGGCCTTGGCGAACGGGTAGTCCTTGTCGGCGAACAGGCTGGCCGCCAGCGGGATGGCGGCGGCCAGCAGCCCGGCGCCCGGAATCGGCAGCAGGCTTCCCAGGCCGGTGCCGCCCAGCAGCGGGCCCAGCAGCGGGCCCACCAGTTGGCCGAGCAGGCCGGGAAGCGCACCGAGACCGCCACCGGCGCCGCCGAGCGTCCGCCCGAGCGCGCCCAGCAGCGGCGACGCGTCGAACCCGGTGAGCCGGCCGATCAGGTCCGAGACGGCGGGGCCCAGCCCGCGGAACAGGTCGCCGAGCCGCACCCCGCCATCGCGGGCGATCCGATCGAACAACGACGCGAAGGTGCCGGCCAGATCGTCGCCGAACCCGGCCCAGACGGCGCCGGCCTGCCGGGCCGCGCGGGTCTGCGCGGCGCCGATATCGGCCAGCCGGTAGCGCTGGTCGCGGTAGCCGGAATTGCCCTGGCCGATCAGGCGAAGCCGCTCGCGCTCGAGCGCCACCGATTCCCGCAATGGGTCGGCGCGGCCGCCGGCCGGGTCGGACCGGTCGAGGCCGGCAACCAGCCGCCGGAACGCCCCCTCGGCCGCCTCCACCGCCGCCACCAGGCGCTCGAACCCGAGCCGGGCCGACGACAGGCCCTGCCGCGTCGAGGCGAGCGGGATCAGGGCGATGTCCATATCTCGGGTCCTCCGGGTTGCGGGGCCGCCATGCCGGCCCGGCGGCGCTCGGCGGCGCGGGCCAGGACGGCGTCGTCCATGGCGCGGACCAGGCGCACGAACTCCTCGACGTCGGCGACGTCGAACAGCGCGCAGTACGCCCGAATCTCCGCGAACGGGATGGCGGCCGGCTCGGGGCCGGGCGCCGGCGGCCGGACCGCCGACAGCCGCGCGAAGGCGGCGAGCGTCGGCTCCAGGTCCTCGAACGGCTCGGGCCGGTCGCGCAGCGCCGCCGGCAGCCTGCCGGTGGTCTCGGCCAGGGTGGTCAGGAAGCCGACGCGTCCGCCCCAGTCGAGCTGCCAGCGGACGACGTCGCGAAGTTTTTTTCCGCGTCCTCGAGGTCGCGCTCCCGGTAGGCTTCCTGATCGCTCGCCAGTTCGACCACCAGGTCGCGGAAATCCTTGTAGGCCGGGTCCGACAGGATGGCGGTCGCCGCCTCGCGGCTGTAGGCGACCGCTGCCCCGCCGCGCTCCAGCCCGCGCCAGTCCAGCAGCACGGTCTCGGCCAGCACCTCGGCGGTGATCCGTTCGGTCACCGGGTCCTCCAGGGTGCCGGCGCGCAGCGCCCGGCGGTACGGCTTCAACCGGCGCGCCATCGCTTCGCGGTAGCGGCGGTTGCCGACGCGCGCGATCTTGAGCCGGCAGCCCGAGGCGGCGTCAACGGTGGTCCACACGCCCTCGTCCTCGAGCGCGGTGTCGGCCTTGAAGCGGTTCAGGTCCATGGGTGCTCTCGCGGTGTGGAATGGCTGGGTCAGGCGGCGAAGCGGTCGATCTGCAGGGTGCAGCCGGTGTCCGGGTCGGCCAGCGCCTGCAACTCGAAATCGGCCATCACGTCCTGGTCGTTGCCGCCGGCGACGATGGTGCCGCGGGTCAGCTTCACGCGCGGCAGGGTGACCACGTAGCCGTTGCCGGCGGCGTCGGTGACCCGGAACGACAGGCTGGTCGGGACGCCGGCCAGGTACTTGGCATACAGCGCGCCGTCGGCGAAGTAGACCGAGACCCGGCCGGTGACCGTGCAGCGCCCGGCGCCGACGTCGACGTTGCCGAGCGCGCCGACCGCCTGGATGCCGCGCAGCCCGTTGTCGAGCCGGACCGACAGCGCCCGCAGGGCGGCGTCCGGCAGCGTCACGCCGTTCTCGCGCACCTCGCCGACATGGCCGACGGCGTTCATCACCGGGTGGGTCGGGGCGTCCAGCGGCGCGCCGGTGCCGACCGAGCCGGCGCCGATCGACGCCGCCCGGCCGGTGAAGCCGATCGAGGCGGTGATCACCGCCCCGGTCTGGATGTCGAGGCTCAGGTTGCCCGGTACCATGCCGGTGAAGGCGATGTTCTGCCCGACATCGGCGAACTGTTTTTCCAGGGTGAACGAGGTCTCGGCCACGCCGTTGCGCAGCAGGACGCCGGCCAGGGTGACGGTCAGTCCCGTCGCGGCCTCGTCCAGGGCCGGGGCCGGCGACACCCCGAGTGTCCCCGCCGCCACCGAGGTGACGCGGTAGGCGCCGTCGTTGGCGCCGCCCGAGGCCGCGAAGCCGTCGACCCGCAGCCACTGGCCGACGGCGATGCCGGCGGTGGTGAAGTCGGTCGCCGTGCCGGTGAAGCTGGAGCCGGACGCCGAGGCGGCGATGTCGCCGACCAGCGAGACCGACACCGGGGTCTCCCAGGCCGAGAACAGCGCCGCCGCCAGCAGCGCGTCGTGGGCGCCGTAGCTCAGCTCGACCTCGACGCTGCCCGACGCCTCGGCCCCGGTCTGGATCAAATCGGCCACCTGGCGGTCGGCGCGGACCTCGCGGCTGGTGGTGTTCTGGATCTGGAAACCCAGGCTCTCGCCGGTGAAGCGCATCCGGGTCAGCGCCGCCGCCGGGGTCACCCCCCAGGTCGTTTCGGCGAGATAGCAGAGCTGGGCGCGGCTGGAATCGGCCATGGCGGCGAGGCTCCTTGAAGATGACGGTGGGTGGCGGGCGGGCCGGCGGGCGGGCTGGACAAGGCGCGTCAGCGCCGCGCGTGCAGGCGGAACAGCGCCGGCCGGTCGCCGGCCCAGAGGGTGGTGACCGCGATCACCCGGTACTCGACGCCGCCGATCAGCACGGCGTCACCGGGTTCCGGCCCGGCAGCCAGGAGCCCGGCAGCCAGGGGTTCGGCGGCCAGCGTGATCAATGTGTCGCCGCGCTGGACCAGGCCGTCGCGGTGCGCCGCCTCGGCGGTCTCGATGACGCCGATCATCGGCTGTTCGGCGCCGGTGATCGTCACGCTGCCGGTCACCGGGTCGTAGTCGGCCGGAGCGTCGCGGCGCAGGGTCATGGCGGTGCCGGCGCCCGCCACCAGCCGGGCGGCCAGTGGCCGCAACGTCGCGTCCAGCCGGCTCATGCCCGCCGCACCGGAACGCTGGCCGCCGCCTCCTGGACCAATCCCCGGACCAGGCCGCGCAGCAGCGCCTCGACCGCCGGGAACGACCGGCCGGCGGGCGCGTCGGCGGCGTAGCCGATCTCGACCGGCCCGACCCGCTCGGTGACCACACGCCCGCCACGCTCCAGCGGCGGCGCGAGGTCGCCGGACAGGGCGATCAGGGCTAGTTCGGCGCAGGCCGCCCGGACCCGGTCGGGGATGCCGTCGAGCGCCCTGCCCTCGGCGTCGCGGGCGCCGGTCCGCGGCCAGCCGAGCGGCTGGACCGGGTCGGCGAGGCGGCCGACCCAGCGGCACCGCCCGTCGAGCCAGGCGGTTGCCCGCAACAGCGCGGCGTCGCGCGCCGCGGCGTCCGCGAGCGCCCATCCGGCGACCGCGCGGGCCGCGAAATAGGCGTCAGCCTCGGCGCGGTCGGCGTAGACGTCGGTTCCGGCGGTGACGGTCATGGTCGGCTCCTGCGGTGCTTGCGGCGGCGGCACCTGGACGGCGCGGGTTCGGGATCGGGCGGCCCGCCCTCGCTCAGCGTCGACGGCGGCGCGATGAAGGCGCCCTGGCCGAGCAGCCGCCACGAGGCGTAGCGCCCGTGCCGGCCGCCCAGGTAGTCGCGCAGATCGACCACGATCGGCTGCCCGGTGCGGGCGTGCTCCAGGGTCACTGTCGCCAGCACCTGGACCGGCGGACGTCTCGGATCGTCGGGCATGGCGGCTCCTTGAGTGCGAGGACCGGCAGCTGCGCGGCCCCCCTGCTTCTTTGCCGTCACCGGCGTGTCGGGCGCCCGCCGCCGCCCACGACGGAACGGCGGGTGGGTCCCGGGTCGCGCTGCGCTTGCCCGGGATGACGACAGGGATTGTGAGAGCGGCTCCCAAGTCATCATCCCCCCCATCGTCGTCATCCCGGAGCGGGCCGCCGCAGGCGGAACGCATCCGGGACCCACGGTGCGACGACGGGCTGCCGGTGGTCCGCCGACGGAACGGCGGGTGGGTCCCGGGTCGCGCTGCGCTTGCCCGGGATGACGACAGAGGGGAGAGAAGCCCCGCGACCCCCCGCCTTCTTTGCCGTCACCCCGGAAGCCGTGGCGAAGTCGCGGCGATCCGGGGCCCACCGAAGTGACGGGCGGGAGGCCCCCCGCTCAGCCGGCGATGCGGACCGCCAGTTCCGGGCGCACCAGCTTCACGCCCCACAGGACGTCGAACTCCCAGACCGTCTGCTTGTACTGGCGGCTGACCTCCAGCCGCAGCGACAACCCGGTCTGGGCGTCGGTCATCGCCAGGATGCGGGTGCCGAGCGCCAGATCGGCCATCCCGGCCGACAGCGGGCGCATGGCCAGCGCGAAGGCGTCGCGGTGGAAGGCCAGGTTGACGACGTGGCTCGGCCGCACCGTCACCGCCGCAGCGTTCGCCACCGCCGCCCGCAGGGCCGGAGCGATCGCCACCGCCACGCCGCCGCCGGTCAGGGTTGCGCCGGCGGTCACCACGTAGGTCTGCTCGTGGCCGGCGAACGAGATGACGTCGCCGACCACCAGGGTCGGGCTGCCGATGTCGGTCTTGATCGACACCGCGGCCGCCCCGGCGGCGGCGGCGGCGGCGGTGGTCACGGTGAAGCTGCCGGCATCCGACGCGGTGCCGGCGGCGTGGGTCGGCACGCCGTCGTCGGCGACCCAGTCGATGCCGAACTTGCGGCCGATCTCGCCCTCGATCTTGACCGTGCCCGAGCCGACCTTCTCGGCGTCGGAGAACTGCGGCAGCGCGAGCGCGTTGGCCTCGGCATCGAAATCCAGCACCCCGCGCCGGTCGGAGCGCGGCGCCAGCTGCTTGTTCAGCAGCTTGCGGGCCGCCGTGGCGGCCGAGACGTCGGCGGCGAACGGCGCGGCGCCGGCGGCGCCGACGAAGCCGAAGATGCCGGCGTACTCGGCGTGCACCGAGGCGTTGACGGCGTTGGCCAGCGCCCGCACCGCCTCCGACATCTGCATCGGCACGAAGCTCTCCTCGTCGTCGATCTCCAGCACCTCGCGGTCGGTGAGGTGGAAGCCGGCCTTCTTCCAGTGGTTCAGCGGGATCTGCACGACGGTCGGGGCGCTGTCGGAGGAGGCCGGCGCGGCGTGCGACGGGGCGACGTCGGTCGCCGCCACCGCGCTCGGCAGCGGCACGTCGATGGTGTCGCCCTTACGGGCGGCGTCGTTGGAATAGTCGGCGTTGACGAGGCGCGGCATCACCGCCTGCTCGCGCAGCGCCAGCAGGCCGCGGGCCAGGATCTTCGGCATCACGGCGGAGAGACTGTTCGCCATGGCGAACTCCTTTCAAGGATGGGGAAGGTTCCGGGTCGGGATCGGCGGTAGGGGGGTGCCGGCTACGCCACCCGCACCCGCCCGGCCGCGATGTCGGCGACGTGGCGGGCGATGGCGCGGGGGTCGTCGGCCGACACCGTCAGCGGCCCGGCCTCGCCGCGGCCGGCGGTCGGCGCGCCGCTGCCGCCCTTGCCGGAAGCCTCGAAGGCCCGGCCGTAGACCGGGTCGGCGCGCAGGCTCTCCACCAGATCGGCGACGGTGACGAAGCCGCCGTCGTCGCCGGCGCGGCGCCGGGGGTTGCCGGCGTCGTCGAGGACCCGGACGGCGAGGCCGCCGGCGCCGTCGTCGAGCACCGCCAGGCTGTCGCGCAGCACCGGCAGCAGCAGTTCCGGCACGCCGCGCGCCGCCTGCAGGGCGGAACGCGCCTCGGCGTCGATCAGGCGGGCCTCCTGCGCCGCCAGCCGGGGGTCGGCGGCGTCCTCGGGAACCGCCGCCGGCTCCGGCTCGCGCCCGGTCTCGGGCTCCGGCTCCGGCTCGCGCCCGGTCTCGGGCTCCGGCGTCGGCTCGCGGGCGGCAAGCTCGGCGGCGCGTTCGGCGACCAGCGCCGCATGGGCGGCGCGCTCCGTCTCCAGCGCCGATCGCAGACCGGCGGCGTCCTCGACGCCCTCGGCGTCGAGCCGCCAGCGGCCGTCGTCGGTGGCGAGGTAGTGCGGGCGCACGGCCTCGGGCAGGTCCTCGAGCCGGTCGACGGTGGCGGGCAAGGTCATGGCGCACTCCTGTCAGGATGTCGGGGCAGAACCGGTGGCGGGTGTCGGGTTCGCGGCCCGCCCTCAGGCGGCGGCGAGGACGCCGCGCCGGCGGATCTCGGCGAGAAAGGTCGGCCGGTCGATCTCGCCGGCGAGCCGGGCCTTCAGCAGCAGGTCGACCTCCTCGGCCTCGCGGGCGTCGAGCCCGGTGTCCGGGTCGAGCGTCACCCGGCCGGCGGCCTCGGCCGGCAGGTCGAGCCAGCGGGCGCACAGGGCGAGCGCGGCGGTCAGCCCCTCCTCGACCGCCCGCACCAGGGCGGCCAGCGAGGAATCGGCGCGCGCCGCGTCGATGGCGCGCTCGGTCGCGGTCACGCCGCCGGTGCGGTGGACCAGCAGGTCGAGCCCCATGACCGCCATGCGGTCCTCGAGGTCGGCCAGGTCCTGGCGGCCGGCCTCGATCGCCGCCCCGCCGTGCTCGACGTATTTCAGGTCGGCGCCGTCGCCCTCGCCCAGGATCAGCCGGTTCGGGCCGATCTCGATGCCGTCCTCGCCGACCTTCAGGTTCCGGCCGAACAGGATCGGCACCCGCGCCACGTGCAGGATGTGGCGCTGGTCGGACGACGACTGCCAGTGCGCCAGGTTCAGCCAGGCGAGGTCGAGCAACGGCGGCCGGGCGGTCAGGTAGCCGGTGCGCTCGGCGTAGACGGTCACCAGCGGGATGGCGTCGAGGCTGGTCTCGCCGCCGGCGTGCCGGCGCCAGGCCCGCTCCTTCGCCGCCTCCGAGCGCCGCCACAGCGACCAGCGCCCCGGTTCCAGCACCCGCACCTGATCGACCGCCCGCTCGCCCCAGGCGCCGTCGCGCTCGACCACGGTCTCGCGGATGCGCACCCGGTCGAGCCGGCCGTCGGGGCCGGTTCGCCAGCCGATCAGGTCGGGGGCCGGGACGTGCACCAGGTACGGCCGGCCGCCGCGCGCCCGCTCGTCGGCCAGGGTCTCGCCGGCGGCGCCGCCCGGCGGGTGGTCGACCAGGATGTGGGTCAGGCCGTCGGTCAGCGCCGCGCGCAGCACGTCGCGGGCGAAGCCGGTCAGGTCGCGGCCGCCGAGGTCGAGGTCGCGGGCGAGGTCGCGGACCCGCGGGTCGGCCCCCTCGGACAGCGTCGCCGGCTTGCCGAACGGCTTGCCCGACAGGGTCTGCACGGCCCGCGCCAGGCCGTTGAACAGCACCGTGCGGCCGAGCCGGATGCGGTGGGCCTCCAGGCTCTCGCCCGGCTCGCGCGGCAACCGTCGCTCACCGGCGTCGCGCATGGCGCGGGTGCCGCCGAGCAGGTCGCGGATCAGCTCCCAGTCGGGGGCGCGCGCGCTCCAGGCAGCGCTCGGGGTCGCGACGTCGGCCGTGGAGGCGACGGGCATGGCGGGTCTCCGTGACCGGTGGAGGGTCGGGCTAGCGCAAATCGTCGTGGCGGAACGGCACCGTCACCGTCAGGCGGTAGAGGTCGCCCTGCTGCACCGCCGGGCCGGGCGTGCCGGCCAGGAACGTCAGCGCCGAGGCCGGCCAGCCGGCGAACAGGTCGAGCGCCTGGTCGGCGAGCTCGATCGCGCCACGGCTGCCGGTGCCGGTCGGCACCTCGATGTCGAGCAGCACCCGCCCGAGGCAGCGCCAGCGGCGCGGCGGGCCGCCGATCGACGCCAGCGTGGCGCCGTCGCTGGCAACCGCCAGCCGGACCCGGGCGGTGCCGGCGGCCGGCGGCTGGAACGCGACGTTCTCGTAGGCGACCGGGGTCGCGGTCCACGACGCCGCGAACCGCGTCTCGATCTCGG
>CAYNFA010000008.1:0-20636 GCA_964396345.1 uncultured Thalassobaculum sp. | reverse complement strand
CCTCGGCGGTCGAGAACACCTGGCTCTTCTTGGTCGGGATCGTCGTGTTGCGGTCGATCAGGCGGGTGAACACGCCGCCCAGGGTCTCGATGCCGAGCGACAGCGGGGTGACGTCGAGCAGCAGGACGTCCTTGACCTCGCCCTTCAGCACGCCGGCCTGGATGGCGGCGCCGGCGGCGACCACCTCGTCCGGGTTGACGCCGCGATGCGGCTCCTTGCCGAAAAACGTCTTCACCGTCTCCAGGATCTTCGGCATGCGGGTCATGCCGCCGACCATGATGACTTCGTCGATCTCACCGGCGGTGACGCCGGCATCCTTGAGCGCGGCCCGGCACGGACCCTCGGTGCGCTTCACCAAATCGTCGACCAGGGCCTCCAGCTTGGACCGGGTCAGCTTGATGTTCAGGTGCTTAGGCCCGGACTGGTCGGCGGTGATGAACGGCAGGTTGACCTCGGTCTGGATCGAGCTCGACAGCTCGATCTTGGCCTTCTCCGCCGCCTCCTTCAGGCGCTGCAGCGCCAGCTTGTCCTTGCGCAGGTCGATGCCGGCGTCCTTCTTGAACTCGTCGGCAAGGTAGTCGATGACGCGCTGGTCGAAGTCCTCGCCGCCGAGGAAGGTGTCGCCGTTGGTCGACTTCACCTCGAACACGCCATCACCGATCTCCAGCACCGACACGTCGAAGGTGCCGCCGCCAAGGTCGTACACCACGATGGTGCCGGACTGCTTCTTGTCGAGGCCGTAGGCGAGTGAGGCGGCCGTCGGCTCGTTGATGATCCGCAGAACCTCAAGGCCGGCGATCTTGCCGGCATCCTTGGTCGCCTGGCGCTGGGCGTCGTTGAAGTACGCCGGGACGGTGATGACCGCCAGGGTGACCTTCTCGCCGAGGTAGGATTCCGCGTCCTCCTTCAGCTTCTGGAGGATCATCGCCGAGATCTCGGCCGGGCTGTACTTGCGACCGGAGACCTCGACCCAGGCGTCGCCGTTGTCGCCGGGAACGACCTTGTAGGGGACCAGGTCGTTGAACTTCTTGGAGGTGATATCATCGGCGCGCCGTCCGATCAGGCGCTTGATGGCGAACAGCGTCTTCTCGGGATTGGTGACCGCCTGGCGCTTGGCGGCCTGTCCGACAAGGCGCTCGTCGCCGTCGCTGAACGCGACCATGGACGGCGTGGTGCGCGCGCCCTCGGCGTTCTCGATGATCTTGGCGGACGATCCATCCATGACGGCGACACAGGAATTGGTCGTGCCGAGGTCGATACCGATAACCTTGCTCATGAACGTACCTCTTTCTCTGGCAGGCGGCGGAGGCCCCGAAGGCACCGTCGGCCACCCCCGATCGGGATGATGACTGGAACTAGCCCGTATATAGGGGTGTGAATGGGCCGTGCAAGCCGCTTGAGCCGCCGATCCGACCGCTCCGCGGCGGCCTTGGCGCCGCGGGCGGGCTCAAACGATCACGCCGTCGTGTCGACTCGTGGCTGGTCGGACGGTGCCGGACCACCCTTGGCGACCCCGACCATGGCGGCGCGCAGCAGCCGGTCGTGCAACACGTAGCCGGGCGCCAGGAGCTGCACCACGGTGCCGGCCGGCTTGCCGGAATTCTCGATCTCGAACATCGCTTGGTGCAGATTCGGGTCGAAGCGCTGGCCGAGCGGCTCGATCCGTTTGATCCCGTTTTTCTCGAACGCCGTCAGCAGGTCGCGCTCGGTCATCTCGACGCCGACGATCAGGTTCTTGACAGTTTCGTCGAGGCCGTCGCGATCCTTCGGCGCCGCGTCCAGCGCCCGCCGCAGATTGTCGACCGCGTTCAGCAGATCCTTGGCAAGGCTGCCGGCGGCGTACAGCCGGGTCTGTTCCTTGTCGCGGTCGGTCCGCCGACGCACGTTCTCGGCCTCGGCGAGCGCCCGCAGGGTCTGGTCGCGAAGCTGCGCGATCTGCCCTTCAAGCTCGGCGATCCGCGCCTCGCGCGGGTCGTCGCTGCCGTCGGTGTCGATCGTGCCGTCGGAGTCGATCGTGCCGTCGGAGTCGTAACCGACGTCCAGGCCGGCGTCGTCGGGGATGGGCTGCGCGTCGGCGGGGTTGGGCTTGCTGGTTTCGTTCGACATTCTGGATTGTCCTCGGTGTGCGAACTCCGTCCCGGTCGGCCGCTATGTAGGACGCCGCGGCGCCGATGAAAAGCGTTCAGTCGAGCAGCCGGCCGATCAGCTTGGCGGTGTAGTCGACCATCGGGATGATGCGCGCGTAGTTCATCCGGGTCGGGCCGATGACGCCGATCGCGCCGACGATCGTGCGGCGCTGGTCGTGGTAGGGAGCGATGATCATCGAACAGCCGGTGTTGCGGAACAGCGCGTTCTCGGCCCCGATAAAGATCTGCACGCCGTCGGCGGCACCGGTCGAGTCGAGAAGGCGCAAGGTGCTCTCCTTCTCTTCGAGGATCTCGAACAGGGCCCGGATGCGCTCAAGATCTTCGACAGCCGACACGTCGCTCAGCAACGCCGCGTGGCCGCGCAGGATCAGCGCTGGCCCCTGCGGGCCTTCACCGCGAGTGGCGAGGCCGGCCTGCACGACCCGGCTGGTCAGCTCGTCGAGCTCGGCCTGGCGTTGGACGATCTCGGTCTCGACCTGCTGTCGCAGATCCTGGAGCATCTGGCCCTTGAGCCGGGAGTTCAGGTAGTTGCTGGCTTCGGTCAGGGCCGAGGCCGGCAGACCCGCCGGCAATTCGACGATGCGGTTCTCGACAAGCCCGCCCTTCGAAACCATGACCACCAGCGCGCGCTGGTTGCCGAGCGGCACGAACTCGATGTGCTTGAGCGGGGCCTCGGCCTTGGGCGAGACGACCAGCCCGGCGCAGCGCGACAGGCCGGCGAGCGCCGATGATGCCTCCTCGAGCATCTGCCCGACGGTGCGCCCGGCGGCGGCGCACTTGCCGTCGATGCTGGCGCGTTCCTCGTCGCTGAGGTCGCCGCCGATCTCAAGCAGCCCGTCGACGAAAATCCTCAGCCCGGCATCGGTGGGCAGCCGCCCGGCCGACGTGTGCGGCGCGTACAGCAGGCCGGCCTCCTCGAGGTCGGCCATGACGTTGCGGATGGTCGCTGGCGACAGAACCAATCCCAGACGGCGCGACAGCGTGCGCGACCCGACCGGCTCCCCGGTTTCGACATAGGCGTCGACGATGTGGCGGAAGATCTCCCGCGAACGTTCGTTCAGTTGTCCGAGGATGCCGGACGTAGTCTCGCGGTGCTTTGCGCTCATGACCGATCATATCTAGGCAGCCGCCGCCCCCCGGTCAACGACGGTCGCGCCGGCGGCACCCGGCCAAGTCCGCGGTTCGGCCGTCCGGGTGGCCGCCGGGGTGGCCGCCGGGGTAGACGCCGGGGTGGACGCCGGCGAGGCGGGGCGGTAGTTTCCCGGCCCGTCGCTGGCGCCACGCGCCATGGTGACGCTTACGGCAGGAGCCGAGCGATGACCGATCCGTTTTCCGGGCGCCCGTCCGGCCGCGCCGTGGACGCGCTGCGCGAGATCCGGCTCGAACCGGGCTACGCCAAGCACGCCGAGGGTTCGTGCCTGGCGCGGTTCGGCGACACCCATGTGCTGTGCACGGCCACCGTCGAGGACCGGGTGCCGCCGTGGTTGAAGGGCGGCGGCAAGGGCTGGGTGACAGCCGAATACGGCATGCTGCCGCGCTCGACCCACACCCGCACCGATCGCGAGGCGGCGCGCGGCAAGCAGTCCGGCCGAACCCAGGAGATCCAGCGCCTGATCGGGCGGTCGCTCCGCGCCGTCACCAACCTCGCGGTGCTCGGCGAGCGCCAGGTCCGGATCGACTGCGACGTCATCCAGGCCGACGGGGGCACCCGCACGGCCGCCATCACCGGGTCTTGGGTCGCGCTGCACCAGGCGTTTGCGACCCTGCTGCGGTTCGGCGCCGTCAAGTCGCTGCCGCTGACCGACACGGTCGCCGCAATCTCGTGCGGCCTCTACAAGGGCGAGCCGGTGCTCGACCTCGACTACATCGAGGATTCCGGCTGCGCCACCGATGCCAATTTCGTGCTGACCGGGCGCGGCGGCATCGTGGAGATCCAGGCGACAGCCGAGACCGAGCCGTTCGAGGAGGCGCAGTTCGACGTGCTGCTTCGGCTGGCCCGCAAGGGCGTGTCGGAGCTGACGGACCTGCAACGGGCTGCGGTGGAGTGAGAGGCGGTGATGCCGGCGCGCAGGCTGATCGAAACGCGGCTGGTGGTGGCCTCGCACAATCCCGGCAAGGTCCGTGAGATCGGCGAGCTGCTGGCGCCGCGTGGCCTGACGGTGGTGTCGGCGGGCGAACTCGGCCTGCCGGAACCCGAGGAGACCGGCGACAGCTTCACCGCCAACGCCGAGCTGAAGGCCTTGGCAGCGACGCGCGCCTCCGGCCTGCCGGCGCTGGCCGACGATTCCGGCTTCTGCCTGGCCGCCCTCGGCGGTGATCCAGGGATCTATTCGGCGCGCTGGGCGGGTCCGGACAAGGATTTCGGCGTCGCCATGGAGAAGGTGTGGTCGGCGCTGTCGGCGAGCGGCTCGAGCGACCGGCGGGCGTGGTTCATGTGCGCCCTGACTCTGGCGTGGCCGGACGGCCACGTTGAGACCGTCGAGGGCAGGGTCGATGGCGCGGCGGTCTGGCCGCCGCGCGGCGGCAACGGTTTCGGGTACGACCCGATGTTCGTTCCTGAAGGCTACGACCAGACGTTCGGCGAGGTCGATTCGGACTGGAAACATTCTGTCAGTCACCGGGCCGTTGCTTTCCGGAAGCTGGTCGAGCGGTGCTTCGATGGTGGCGGCCGCGACTGACCGGGCCCCCCCGCCGGACCGCAGCCCCGCGCTGGACGAGACCATCGGGGTCTACGTCCACTGGCCGTTCTGTCGGTCGAAATGCCCTTACTGCGACTTCAACAGCCACGTGTCTGACGCGGTCGACCACGGACGCTGGCGCCGGGCCTTGGTGCGTGAGCTCGAGACCCAGGCCGCGCGGGTTGGCCGGCGTCGGGTCGAGAGCGTGTTCTTCGGCGGCGGGACCCCGTCGCTGATGGAACCGGAGACCGTAGCCGCGGTGCTCGACGCCGTGACGAAATTGTTCCGAAGTGCGAACGATCTCGAGGTCACGCTCGAGGCCAACCCGACATCGGTCGAAGCCGGCCGCCTCGACGGGTTCCGCGCTGCCGGGGTGAACCGGGTGTCGCTCGGGGTGCAGGCGCTCGACGACGAGGTGTTGCGATTTCTCGGGCGCAGCCACGGTGTCGCCGAGGCCCTGGCGGCGGTGGCCGTCGCGCGCGACCGGTTCGAGCGTGTCAGCTTCGACCTGATCTACGCGCGGCCGGGACAGGACCCGGAGTCCTGGCGCCGGGAACTGGGGCGGGCGCTGGATCACGCCGCCGGCCATCTGTCGCTGTACCAGCTCACCATCGAGCCGACCACGCCGTTCCATTCCCTGCACGCCCGCGGCGCCTTCAGCCTGCCGGACGAGGACGGGGCGGCGGCGCTGTGGGAGGTCACCCAGGAAACGCTGGAGGCTGCCGGCCTGCCGGCCTACGAGGTCTCCAACCACGCCCGGCCCGGCGAGGAGTGTCGGCACAACCAGGTCTACTGGAGCTATCGCGACTACCTCGGCGTCGGCCCCGGCGCGCACGGCCGGCTGTCCGAAGGCGGTCGCAAGGTCGCCACGCGCACCCACCGGGCCCCGTCGATCTGGCTGGATCGTGTCGAGCGGCACGGCCACGCCCTGGTCGACGACCTGCCCCTGGATCCGGACGAGGTGCTCGTCGAAGCCACCCTGACCGGCCTGAGAATGGCCGGGGGCATGCCGAGACAGCGCTGGCGGGCCTTGTTCGGACGCGGCCCCGAGGAACTGTTCGATACCGCAACGATCAAGCTTCTGTCCGACGGCGGTTTTCTGATTCTGGACGCCGATGGAATGCGCGCCACCGCCGCCGGCCGCGCCCGACTGGACGCGGTGACCGACCGCTTGCTGCGCGGCGCCCTCGGCTTGGCCGACTGAGCCCGGGGGTCAGTTCAGCAGCGGCTCGAAGCTGGCGGGCGCCGGATCCTCGATCTCGATGCCGCGCGGCGTGAGGCGCAGCACCGCCAGTCCGCGCTCGTTGCTGCCGTCGGGCATCAGCCGGAACAACCCGTCCACCCCGGCAAACCCGCTCGGCTGAGTCAGCGAACCGGTGTCGTAGGCGGGGCCGCCCGGCTGGCGGGCCAGCACCGCCGCCAGCGATACCGCGTCGTAGGCGAGGGAGGCGAGCCCCGCCGGCGCGCTGCCATAAATCGACCGGTAGCGTTGCTCGAACGGCGCCCGGGTCTCGGGAGAGGGGGCCGCGAACCAGCCGCCGGCCAAAGACGGCTCGCGCCCCAACTCGGGGTCGTTCCACTGGGCGCTGCCGAGGTAGCGGACCTTGGTGTTGTCGATGTCGTGATACGCCATCAGCGGGGCGAGGTTGCGGATCTCGGCGCCGCCGTCAGGCACCAGCACGGCGTCGACATAGGGAGCGCCGCCGTCGCGCGCGCCGATGCGGCGCGCGAATCGCTCGACCAGCGGACCGTTCTCCGTGCCGCGTCCGGCCGGGTAGCTGTCGGTGGCGACCACCGAGCCGCCGGTGCGCGCGGCGGCGCCCTGCAACGCCTGCAGGGCGGTGGAGCCGTACGGATTGGCGGGCACCAGGGCCCCGAAGCGCTGCAGTCCCCGGGCGCTGGCGTAGAGCACCACCCGCTCGACCTGCTGGGCCGGCAGCAGGCCGAACACCCAGACGCCGTTGCCGGCAACCGTCCGGTCGTTGGAGAACGCCAGCACCGGCACGCCGGAGGCGCGGGTGGCCGGCGACACCGCCGACACCTCGGCGGCGAACAGCGGCCCGACGATCATGCCGGCGCCGGACGCGATCGCGGTCTCGGCGGCGGCAGCCGCCCCCTCCGGGGTCGACCGGGTGTCGTGGACCGACAGCGAGAAGGCGTCGTCGGCGATCTCGAACAGCGCCATCTCGGCGGCGTTGCGCATCGCGACGCCAACCCCGCCGGCCCGGCCGCTCAGCGGCAGCAGCAGAGCTACTGACCCGTTGCTCGGCCGGATCGCGCCGGGCGCTCCCGGCAACCCGCCCCCGAGTTCCAGGGTCCCGGTGGGCGGCAGCCCGGCCGGCGTCGGCGGGGCGACGACCGGCGGCGGGGTGGCTGGACCGGTGGCGGCCGGCGGCGCTACCGTCTCACCGCTGGCACAGCCGGCGAGCCACAAGGCCGCCAGCACGGCGGTGGCGGTGGCGGTGCGGCGGTAAGAGGCGGGGCAGTTCGAGGTGGGGCAGTTCGAGGTGGGGCGGTGCGAGGTGGGGCGGAGCGTCGGATGGCGCATGGTCGAATCTCCGGTGACGGGCGTCGACGGTGACGGACGCTAATCGAGCCCGACGGTCAAGTAAACGCGGTCGCGGTGGCGGGAATGCGGCGCGTCCCGAGCCGGCGCGCCCGGACCTCGCGGCGGTTGACCCGCTGGCGCGCCGGCGGGCCGCCGAGCGCCGGGGGTTGCGTGCCGAGACCCTGGCGGCGGCGTGGTTGATCCTGAAGGGCTACCGGATCCTGGCGCGCCGATTTCGCACGCCGGCCGGGGAGGTGGACCTGGTCGCGCGCCGCGGCGACACGTTGGTGGCCGTCGAGGTCAAGGCGCGGGCGAGCCTGCAGTCGGCGGTCGATTCGGTCTCGCCGCGCCAGCGCTGGCGGGTGGCGCGCGGGCTGGAGAGCTTCGCGGCCGGTCGTCCCGACCTTGCCCGGCTCGACCGGCGCTTCGATCTTGTGGCGATCCGGCCCTGGCGCTGGCCGGTTCATCTGATCGACATCTGGCGGCCGCAACGGTGACGGCGGCGGCGTGACGCTCTAGATAGGGAGTGCGACCGCGACCGCATCCAGCAGGAGATTCCCATGCCGCGCACGCCACGCCACCCGCTTCTCGCCTTGGGCCTGTCCAGCCTGCTCGTCGTCGCCGCCGCCGGCTGCACGCCGGTCGGCGTCGCGGTCGGCGCCGGCGCGGCCGGCGTGACCGCCGCGCAGAAGGAGAAGGGCTTCGCCGCGTCGGTCGATGACACCCGCATCAAGGCCGAGCTCAACGGCCTGTTTCTGCGCACCGACGCCGATCTCTACCAGCGCCTGTCGTTCACGGTGGAGGAGGGCCGCGTCCTGCTGACCGGCCGCGTCGCCAAGCCGGAGGCGCGCGTCGACGCAACCAAACTCACCTGGAGCGTTCGCGATGTGCGCGAGGTGATCAACGAGATCCAGGTCGACGACGAGAGCGGCCTGACCGACAAGGGCCGCGACATCACGATCGCCACCCGGTTGCGGACCCGCCTGCTGGTCGACGACCAGGTCTCGTTCATCAACTACTCGATCGATGTGGTGAACCAGACCGTCTACATCATGGGCGTGGCCCGCTCCGAGACCGAGTTGCAGCGGGTGCTCGGGACCGCGCGCGACATTCCCTACGCTCGCAACGTGGTGGATTTCGTGCGCGTCGTGCCCCCGGCGTGAGCCCCGATTCCGCCCTGGCGGCCCTCGACGCGGTCGCCGGCGCCGGCGACGCGCCGCTGGCGATCGCCGAGACCGCGCTCGCCCTGGCGCTGCTCGAGCGGGTCGAGGGCGGATTGCCGGCGCCGGATCTCGCCGCCAGCCTGGCGGCGCTCGATGCGCTGGTCGCGTCCGTCGCCGAGGCCGAGAGCCGGGGCGCCGACCCGTCGGCGGCGCTCGCCGCGGGCATCGCCGGCCGCCTCGGCTACCGCGGCGACACCGACAGCTACGACGACCTCGCCAACGCCGACCTGATCCGGGTCATCGAGCGCCGCCGCGGCCTGCCCGTCGCGCTCGGGATCCTGTACATCCACGCCGCCCGGGCCAGGGGTCACGCCGCCGCCGGCCTGAACGTGCCGGCGCATTTCCTGATCGGCATCGCGATCGGTGCTCGCCGCTTCGCCCTCGACCCGTTCCACGGCGGCGAGCCGCTCGATCCGGACGGGCTGCGCGCCCTGCTGCGGCGCGTCAGCCCGGGCGCCGAGGACACGCCGGCGGCGATGCTGGCGGTGCCCGACCGGGCCGTGCTGCTGCGCCTGCAGAACAACATCAAGACCCGCCGGCTGCGCACCGGCGACACGTCGGGGGGGCTGGCCGTGCTGGCGCGCATGCGACGCATGGCGCCGGAATCGGTCGAGCTGGTGGGCGAGCAGGCGGCGTTGCTGGCCGCGAGCGGCGCCATGCGGGCGGCGACCCGAAGCCTGCGCGGCTGGCTCGACGCCGGCTACGGCGACCCGCGCGCCCGCCGCGCCGTCGAGGCGCAACTCGCGGGCATCGGTTCCCGGCTCAACTGACAAAAGTTCCGGGCGTCCATCCCGCATCCCCCTTGCGCGCCGGCCGGGCGCGATGGATGGTCGGCGCGCCAACTAACGACCGCGGCGGCTGCCGCGGGGAGCAACGTCAGGGAGACCACCCATGGCCCTCGAGGTCGCGATCCAGATGGATCCCATCGAGACGGTGTCGATCAACGGCGACAGCAGCTTCGCGCTGGCGCTCGAGGCGCAGAAGCGCGGCCACAAGCTGTACCATTATCTGCCGCGCCACCTGACGTTCCGCGACCGCAAGGTGACCGCGCGGGTGGCTGCGCTCGAGGTGCGCCGGGTCGAGGGCGACCACTTCACCCTCGGGCCGCGCGAATCGGTGGATTTGTCGACCATGGACGTGGTGCTGCTGCGCCAGGATCCGCCGTTCGACATGAGCTACATCACCACCACCCACGTGCTCGAGCACATCCATCCCCGCACCCTGGTGGTGAACGACCCGGCGAGCGTGCGCAACGCCCCGGAAAAGCTGTTCGTCACGCATTTCGAGGGGCTGATGCCGCCGACGCTGATCGCCCACGATCCCGTGGAGATCAAGGCGTTCCGCGACGAGCACAAGGACATCATCGTCAAGCCGCTGTTCGGCAACGGCGGCGCCGGCGTGTTCCATATCAAGCCGGACGACGAGAACCTGAACTCGCTGCTCGAACTGTTCACCCAGTTCTACCGCGAGCCGGTGATCGTGCAACGCTACCTGCCGGAGGTCCGGCAGGGCGACAAGCGGGTGATCCTGGTCGACGGCAAGGGCGTCGGCGCCATCAACCGAATCCCGGCCCAGGGTGAGGCGCGCTCCAACATGCACGTCGGCGGGCGGGCGGTGAAATGCGAGATGACCAGGCGCGACCACGCGATCTGCGAGGCGATCGGCCCGGAGCTCAAGAGGCGCGGCCTGGTGTTCGTCGGGATCGATGTGATCGGCGACTACCTTACCGAAATCAACGTGACCTCGCCGACCGGCATCCAGGAGCTGTCGCGCTTCGACGGCATCGACGTGGCGGCGATGCTGTGGGACGCGATCGAGGCGAAGCGCTGAGCGTCCCGCCCGCGGCGCCGGCCGGTCAGATCGTTGCGGCCGCCGTCGGATCCCGGTCCAGCAGCAAGGCGTAGCGACGGATCAGCCAGACCGTGCCCTCGAACAGGTCGGCGAGGCAGCCTTCGCAGCGCGCCGTCAGGTTGCGGCAGGCTTCGAGCAGGCTGTTCGGCTCGACCACTTCGCGCGAGCTGTCGAGTTCGAGGAAGTAGCCGGCCCCGGTGACGCCGAGCACGTAGAGCGCCAAGCCTTACCCGATACCCTCTCCCAGGGCGAGCGTTTAGCACGGTTGGCTGGCCAAGGCAGCCGGGCGAAACGCACAACGCCTTGGCAGCAAACGCTTTGAAGCTTATCGAAGCGAGGAATCCGCCAGCAGCTCGACCAGCCAGGCCTCACCTTGCGCGCCGCCTTCGACCGTCAGGCGGCGACCGCTCCCAGCCGGGATCAGCAGGGCGTCCAGGCGTCCGAGGTCAACCGCCGGCAAGCCGTCGACGGCGGCGCGGCAGGCGGTGGCGGCCAGCAGCAGCGCCGGCGCCGCAGCATCGGCGATCTCGAGCTCGGCGTTGCCGATCACCCGGCGCGTGCGGTCGCGGAAGCGGCCGCGCCTCGTCATCACGTTGAGGTCGGTGATCGGGCCGTCGACGAGGCTGGCCGAGACCGCCGCGTCGGCGGCGAACGCGAGCGGCGGGGTCGTCCGGTCCAGGCGGACCGGGCCGGCCCCGATCCCGCGCAGCACCAGCCCGGCGCCGTCCAGGATCGACAAGGTCCGGTCGACACCGGGGAACTCCGAGAACGGCCCGTCGGCGGCGACCACCGCAATGCTGATCCGCCAGTGGAACGCGTCGATGCCGGCGCCGTCAGGCGACACCGCGATCTCGGTCGTCGAGCCGCCGCCGTTCTTCCACGGCATCGTGCGATGGCCGGAGGCGCGCAGGATCCGCATCAGCGCAGCAGCGTGTGAAACACAACCAGCAGAAACGCGGTGCCGCCGAGGTGGAGCGCGACCGCCGCCCTCAGATACGCGGTAAAGCTGTCCAACAGCGCCTTGATCTCTTTTGGCACGTCGACCCGAAAGCAGTGGATCTCGTGAGCGAATTCCGCTGACGCGCCCGTAGGCGGCCGCCGCAACATCGCCCGCGCCGACCGCTCCTCGACGCCGGCGTCCTTCAACTCGTCCAGGGCCTTGAGCACGTCCATGGTCGCCATGACCTCCAACCTCCATAGTGGCAAGTCCCACGCCGGGCGCCAAGCCGCCCCTATCCGGTCCCGACCCGATACCCGAGCGCCTCGGCGACGTGGATCCGGCTGACGCCGTCGGCACCCTCCAGGTCGGCCAGCGTGCGCGCCACCCGCAGCACCCGGTGGTAGCCGCGGGCCGACAGCTTCAGGCGCTCGGCGGCGAGGCGCAGCAGGTCGCGGCCAGCGGCGTCGGGCTCGGCGACCGTCGCCAGCGCCTCGCCGTCGGCCTCGGCGTTGGTGTGCACCGACCCCGACGGGTCGAGCCGGCGGTACCGCTCGGCCTGGATGGCCCGGGCGCGGGCGACCCGGCCGGCGATCTCGGCCGAGCCCTCGGCCGGCGGCGGCAGGGCCAGGTCGGCGGCCGACACCGCCGGCACCTGGACGGTCAGGTCGAAGCGGTCGAGCAGCGGCCCGGACAGCCGGGCCTGGTAGTCCTGGGCGCAGCGCGGGGCCTTGCCGCAGCTGCGCGAGGGGTCGGCGAGATGGCCGCAGCGGCAGGGGTTCATGGCGGCCACCAGCTGGAAGCGGGCGGGGTAGGTGACGTGGTGGTTGGCGCGCGCGATCACCGCCTCGCCGGTCTCGATCGGTTGGCGCAGGGCGTCGAGCACGACGCGCGGGAATTCCGCGAGCTCGTCCAGGAACAGCACGCCGCGGTGGGCGAGCGACACCTCGCCCGGCCGCGCCTTGGTGCCGCCGCCGATCAGCGCTGGCATCGAGCTCGAATGGTGCGGGGTGCGGAACGGCCGGGCCCGGTCGATCCGCCCGCCCTTGAGCTCGCCGGCCACCGAGCGGATCATCGACACCTCGAGCGCCTCGGACGGGGTGAGGGCGGGCAGCAGCCCCGGCAGCCGCGCCGCCATCATCGACTTGCCGGCGCCGGGCGGCCCGACCATCAACAGGTTGTGCGATCCGGCGGCGACGACCTCCAGCGCGCGCTTGGCGGATTCCTGCCCCTTGATGTCGCGCAGGTCCGGGTAGCGCGGCTCGGGCCCGGCGGCGCCGCGCGGCGGCTCGGGCAGGACCTGGACCCCGCGCAGATGGTTGAGGAGCGACAGCAGGTCGGGGGCGGCGACCACCTCCAGGCCGTCGGCCCATCGCGCCTCCGGCCCGCATGCCTCGGGGCAGACCAGCCCGCGCCGCCCGGCGGCCGCGGCCGCGATGGCGGCCGGCAGCACGCCCGCCACCGGGGTGATGCGGCCGTCGAGCGCCAGCTCGCCCATCACCACCCGGCCGGCAAGATCCTCGACCGACAGGGCGCCGAGCGCCGTCAGAATGGCGAGCGCGATGGCAAGGTCGAAATGGCTGCCCTCCTTGGGCAGGTCGGCGGGGGCGAGGTTGACGACGATCCGCTTTTGCGGGATGGCCAGTCCCAGCGCCGTCAGCGCGGCGTGCACCCGCTCCCGGCTCTCGCCGACCGCCTTGTCCGGAAGCCCGACGACGTAGATCCCCGGCCAGCCGCCGCCGCCACCGACGTGCACCTGCACGTCCACCTCCAGGGTCTCGATGCCGCGAAACGCGACGGTGGCCACGCGGGCGGGCATGGTTGGCTCTCCGGTTGGTCGGTACCGGCCGGGATAAGGAATGGGCAGGGACGGATTCCCGCGTCACCGCGATGACGCACCGTCTGGCGACGAAAATCGCGTTTTCGCATGAGGTTAAGGATCGACAATCAAGTAAGATGGCAATTCTGAAAAGACGCCTCGAGTGTCTCATGAATTTAATTTAAAATACGAGTATGACCTGTTAAAATATTGATTAATATGGGTTAAGAACCACTTGGTTCTGGATGTCCGACCGTCCGGGATGCCGGTCGTTCCCGACGCGCCGGGCCCGGGACCGTCCGGGTAAACCCCGGACAGGGCCCGAAACTGCAAAAGCGGTTTCTCCGCATCGCGTGGTCACTCGGCGGCGTTGGCCACCGAGGGGGAGAGGCCGACGGTGCCCAGGATCGAGCACCCGCGCAGGTCGGTGCCGGAAAACCCGGCGTGGCTGACATCGGCGTGGTCGAGAATCGTGCGGTGAAGGACGGCGCCCGAAAAGTCGGCCTTGTCGGCCTTGGCGCCAATCAGCGAGGCCCCCGAAAGGTCGGCCGGCCATTCCCGCAACAGCTCAAGGGTGGCCGGCTTGAGGATCTGCATCGGTGTCAGCCTGGCGTGCGTCAAGGTGGCGCCATCGAGGCGGGCGGCCTTCATCCGGGCGCCGCGCAGGTCGCAGCGCGACAGGTCGGCCCGCTCCAGGCTGGCCTCGGACAGGTCGGCGAACCGGAACGAGCACTGCTTCAAATTGGCCCCGTCCAGCTTCGTGCCGGTGAAATCGGCGGCCGAGAGATCGGCGCCGGACAGGTCGATGCCGCTCAGATCGAGGCCCTTGAACGACGCCCGCGAGCCCTTCTTGCCGCCGGAACTGATCCAGGCAAAATGCTCCACCACCTTGTGGCGGATCTCCGGCGCGGCGTTCTCGAGGCCGGTGGCGATCGTGCAGGCGGTGAGGTCGGCGCCCGAGAGGTCGGCGCCGTCGAGGTTGCACGAGCGCAGATCCGATCCGGACAGGTCGGTGTCGGTGAGGACGGCGTCGGCGAAGTTCACCCCGCGCAGGTTGGAGCCGCGCAAATCCGAGCCCTTGAAGGAGCTTTTCGAGAGATCCGCCCGGCTCAAATTCACGTCGCGCATCACCGCCGCCTGGAACGCGGTGCCGACGGCGATGATCCCGGACATGTTGGCGCCGGACAGGTTGGTCCGCACGAACTGGGCGTTCGACACGTCCGCTTTCGCCAGGTTGGCCACCTGCTCGATGGTGCGGTTCATGTCGACGATTTTGGCGGGGCGCAGGTCGGCGTCGGTCAGGTCGGCGGCCATCAGCTTGGCGCCCTTCAGATCGGCGCCGCGCAGATTGGCCCCCATCAGCTTGGCGCCGGCGAAATCGACCTTCTCGAGTTTGGCGGTGGTGAATTGGGAGCGTTCGAGATTGCCGCCGGCGAAGTTCGAGCCGCGCAGGTCGGCGCCAGCGAACAGCGCCTGCCGCATGTCGGCCGCCGCCAGCATGGTGCCGCGCAGGGTCTTGTGGCGAAAATCCGCCTGCTGCCCGCCGGAGTATTGCTTCAGGAAAAGACCGTGCTTGCGCACGGCATCCGCGACATCCCAGTCGAGATCCTGCATCGGCTTCATGGCGGTCCCCAACCGCGCGGTCTGCGCGTTCCCCAGCGTCCGCTAGATCTTGTAGCCCGGACGGCAGCAGCCACGACCTATCGTCAACAGCCCTGCTGTGTATTAGAGTGCCATGAAGTGAACCGAAAAGTCAATAATATCAAGTATTTCCGACATTTCTCTAAAATGTCGGACGTTCTATGCCCCGCAAACGCGATGTCAGTCTACCGGCTCGACGCCTTGATCATGCGGCCGAGATCGGTGCCGGCGAACACGTGGACGTGGAAGTGCGGCACCTCCTGGTGGGCGTCGCGGCCGTGGTTCGAGAGGATCCGGTAACCCGGCTCCTCGACCCCCAGATCGCGCGCCACCTTGCCGACCATCCGCACGAAGCCGGCGATCTCGGCGTCGCTCGCCTTGGCCGAAAAATCCGCGAACGAGACGTAGGCGCCTTTCGGAATCACCAGCACGTGGGTCGGAGTCTGCGGGTTGATGTCGTGGAAGGCGAGCGCGTGCTCGTCCTCGTGCACCGTCTTGTTGGGAATTTCGCCGCGCAGGATCCGGGCGAAGATGTTGTTCGGATCGTAAGCCATGCCTCACCTCTCCTGGTCTGGCGTCGAGCGCGCCGCCTTCTCCGCGAGGCCGGAGACGCCCTCGCGCCGCTCCAGCTCCGCCCACACCGTCGCCGGGTCGACCCCGGCCACTGCCCACAGCACCGTGAGATGGTACAGCAGGTCGGCGCTCTCCGAGGCGAGGCCGGCCGGGTCGCCGCGCACCGCCTCGATCACCGCCTCGACCGCCTCCTCGCCGAGCTTCTGGGCCGCCTTCGCCGGGCCGGCGGCCAGCAGCTTGGCGGTGTAGCTCGACGCCGGATCGGCGCCGCGCCGCGCCGCGACCGTCGCCGCCAGCCGGTCCAGCACGTGGCCCGCACGCTCCACCATCACCGACCCTCGCGAACCGGCACCCCGGCGGCGGCGAGGGCCGCCTTGGCCTCGGCGATCCGGTAGGTCCCGAAATGGAAGATCGAGGCGGCCAGCACCGCGCTGGCGTGGCCTTCGCGCACGCCGTCGACCAGGTGGTCGAGCGTGCCGACGCCGCCGGAGGCGATCACCGGCACCGGCACCGCGTCGGCGATGGCGCGGGTCAGCGGCAGGTCGAAGCCCTGCTTGGTGCCGTCGCGGTCCATGGAGGTCAGCAGGATCTCGCCGGCGCCGTACTCCGCCATCTGGCGCGCCCAGGTGACAGCGTCGAGGCCGGTCGCCTCCCGGCCGCCGTGGGTGAACACTTCGAACCGGCCGGGCGCCGTCCGCTTGGCGTCGACCGCGACGGTGATGCACTGGCTGCCGAACTTCAGGGCGGCTTCGCGCACGAACTCCGGGTTCTTCACGGCGGCGGTGTTGATCGACACCTTGTCGGCACCGGCCAGCAGCAGCCGGCGGATGTCCTCGACGGCGCGCACCCCGCCGCCGACGGTCAGCGGCATGAAGCAGCGCGCGGCGGTCCGCCCGACCACGTCGAAGATGGTCTCGCGGTTCTCGTGGCTGGCGGTGATGTCGAGGAAGCACAATTCATCGGCGCCCTCGGCGTCGTAGAGCGCGGCCTGCTCGACCGGGTCGCCGGCGTCCACCAGGTCGACGAAGTTCACGCCCTTCACCACGCGCCCGTCCTTGACGTCGAGGCAGGGGATGACCCGGACCTTCAGCATCAGGCGGCCTCCGCCAGCACCCGCGCCGCCTCGGTGGCATCGACCCGGCCGTCGTACAGCGCGCGGCCGACGATCGCGCCCGCCACGCCGTCGCCGGCGAGGCCGGCGATCGCCTTCAGGTCGTCGAGCGAGGCGACGCCGCCGGACGCGATCACCGGCGTCGACAGCCGTCGCGCCAGGGCCGCGGTCGCCGCCAGGTTGGGGCCCTGCAACGCGCCGTCGCGGTCGATGTCGGTGAACACGATCGCCGCCACCCCGGCGTCCTCGAACTTCAGCGCCAGGTCGAGCGCGGTGATCTCGGCGGTCTCGGCCCATCCCTCGACCGCGACCTTGCCGTCGCGGGCGTCGATGCCGACGGCGATCCGGCCGGGATGCGCCCGGCAGGCGGCGATCACCAGCGCCGGGTCGCGCAGCGCCACGGTGCCGAGCACGACCCGCGCCACCCCGGCCGCCAGCCAGGCCTCAATGCCGGCGCGGTCGCGAATGCCGCCGCCGAGCTGAACCGGGACGTCGACGGCGGCCAGGATCGCCCGTACGGCGTCGCCGTTCACCGGCCGCCCGGCGAACGCCCCGTCCAGGTCCACGACGTGCACCCAGGCGCAGCCGGCGTCGCCGAAGGCGCGGGCCTGGGCGGCGGGATCGTCGTTGTAGACGGTGGCCGCGTCCATCTCGCCACGCAGCAGGCGGACGCACTGCCCGCCCTTGAGATCGATCGCCGGGTACAGGATCACGACTGGGTCTCCGAAGGCGCCGCGGCCGGGCGCAGCGGGATCAGCTCCTTGTAGTAGAAGAAGCCGCGCACGTAGCGGTCGTTCGCAAAGGCGTAGAACGGGTGCTCGCCGAACTTGCTGTAGCCGAGCGTCTCGTAAAGCCGGATGGCGGCGCGCTGGGTCTCCCGCACGTCGAGGTTCAGGATCCGGAACCCGGCGTCGCGGGCGTTGCTTTCGGCGATCTCGACCAGTTGCCGGGCGAGGCCGTGGCCGCGCGACCAGGGTGCCAGGAAATTGGTGGTCAGGTTGCAGGCGAAGCCCTGGGCCTCGTTGTTGCGCGGCGGCTTCTGGATCTGGCAGGACCCGGCGATCACGCCGTCCAGGCGGGCGACGAACAGCATCCGCTCGGGGATCAGCATCACCCCCTTCCAGTAAGCCTCCAGCGTCTGGCGCGGCGGCGGCTTCAGCCACCCGAAGCCGCCGCCGTCGATGATCGCGGCCTCGGCGGCGTCGCACAAATCGTGCAGGTCGTTGGTGTTGAGGGTCCCGGCGCGCTCGACCGTGGGCACCGGCGGCGCCGGCAAGGGCGGGCTTGCCGTGGCGGGCGCGTCGTTCTCGGGTCCGTCGGTCATGGCCTCCATCCGAGAAAGTTGGCGATCAGGCGCAGCCCGGTGGCCTGGCTCTTCTCCGGGTGGAACTGCGTGCCGATCAGGTTGTCGCGTCCGACTACGGCGGTCACCGGCCCGCCGTAGTCGACGGTGGCGAGGCGCTGCGCCGGCGTCCGCAGGGTCATGTGGTAGGAGTGCACGAAATAGGCGTGGTCGCCGTCAGCCAGTCCGGCGAGCACCGGGTGACCGGCGCCGTTCGGATCCAGCCGCAGCTCGTTCCAGCCCATGTGCGGGATCTTGCGAGCCCGGCCGTCGGCCTCCGGAGCCGGGCGCACCAGCTCGACATCGCCGTCGATCCACCCCAGGCCCTCCGAGGTGACGTGCTCGTAGCCGGTGCCGGCCATCAGCTGCATGCCGACGCAGATGCCGAGGAACGGCACGCCGTCGGCGAGCGCCCGGCCGCGGATCGCCTCGACCATGCCGTCGACCGCGAACAGGCCGCGCCGGCAGTCGGCGAAGGCGCCGACACCGGGCAGCACCACCCGGTCGGCACCGCGCACCACAAGCGGGTCGTCGGTCACCGTGATCGCGGTATCGGCACCGGATTCCCGGGCCGCACGCTCAAAGGCGTTGGCGGCCGACCGCAGGTTCCCGGAGCCGTAGTCGATGATGGCGGTGATGCCCATGGTGGTCGCCTGGTTCGTGACCCGGGACGCCGGCGGCGGCTCGGGGGCCGGGATCAGTCGGAGCGCAGCGCGCCCTTGGTGGACGGCACGGAATCGGCCTTGCGCGGGTCGATCTCGATCGCTGCGCGCAGCGCACGAGCCAAGCCCTTGTAGCAGGTCTCGACGATATGGTGGCTGTTCTCGCCCTTCAGGCTGTCGACGTGCAGGGTGGCGCCGGCGGCCTGGGCGAAGGCGCGAAACCACTCCTTGAAAAGCTCGGTGTCCATCTCGCCGAGCTTCTGGGTCGGCATCCGGACATCCCACGACAGGTAAGGCCGGCCCGACAGGTCGATCGCCACCCGGGTCAGCGCCTCGTCCATGGGCAGCAGGCAGGAGCCGTAGCGGGTGATGCCCTTGCGCTCGCCGAGCGCCTTGGCGATCGCGGCGCCGACCACGTACCCGCTGTCCTCGGTGGTGTGGTGGCAGTCGATGTGAAGATCGCCCTCGGCCCGCAGCGTCAGGTCGATCAGCGAGTGTCGCGACAGCTGCTCCAGCATGTGGTCCAGGAAGCCGATGCCGGTGCTGACGTCGTAGGCCCCGGTGCCGTCCAGGTCGACGGTACCGGCGATCCGGGTCTCGACGGTGTTGCGCTCGACGGTCGCGGTGCGGCTCATGCGGGTCTCCTGCATGCCGGTCTCCTGGGGGCGTGCCGCCGGGAGAAGACGGCGGACGTTTACCAGCGTCGGGCCAGCGGCGGAAGGGGTGTGGGACGGGTTCGGCCTCCCGAGCCGAGCGTCGGCCTGTCGGCCGCGCTTCCAGCGCGCTTGATCCCCGGCTCCCGATCCTTACATTGCGCTGACGCTTTCGAAGGGCCCGTGATGACCGATTCCCCCGACTACCGCCACGCCGCGTCCTGGCATGGCACCACCATCCTGTCGGTGCGCAAGGACGGCCGCGTGGTGGTCGCCGGCGACGGCCAGGTCACTTTCGGCCAGACCGTGATCAAGGCGGGTGCCCGCAAGGTGCGGCGGCTGGCCGGCGGCCAGGTGATCGCCGGCTTCGCCGGCGCGACCGCCGATGCCTTCACGCTGTTCGAGCGGCTGGAGGCCAAGCTGGAGCAGCATCCGGGGCAGCTGATGCGTTCCTGCGTCGAACTCGCCAAGGATTGGCGCACCGATCGCTACCTGCGCCGGCTTGAGGCGATGATGGCGGTGGTCGACCCGGACGTCTCGCTGATCCTGTCCGGCAACGGCGACGTGCTGGAGCCGGAGGACGGGCTGATCGGGATCGGGTCGGGCGGCGCGTACGCCCTGTCGGCCGCCCGCGCGCTCGCCGACCGTCCGGACATGGACGCCGAGGCGATCGCCCGGCGCGCCATGGCGATCGCCGCCGAGATCTGCGTCTACACGAATGACCGGGTCACCCTGGAATCCTTATGAGCGCGGAATCCCCCATGACCGCCTTTTCCCCCCGCGAGATCGTCTCCGAGCTGGACCGTTTCATCATCGGCCAGAAGGACGCCAAGCGCGCTGTCGCCATCGCCCTGCGCAACCGTTGGCGGCGACGCCAGCTGCCCGAGGCGCTGCGCCAGGAGATCCTGCCGAAGAACATCCTGATGATCGGTCCGACCGGGGTCGGCAAGACCGAGATCGCGCGTCGTCTGGCGCGTCTGGCGGAGGCGCCGTTCCTGAAGGTCGAGGCGACCAAATTCACCGAGGTCGGGTATGTCGGGCGGGATGTCGAGTCGATTATCCGCGATCTTTTGGAAGTCGCGATCGGCATGACCCGCGAGCGCATGCGCCGCGAAGTGCACGCCAAGGCCGAACTCGCCGCCGAGGAACGGGTGATCGACGCGCTGGTCGGCGGCAACGCCAGCGCCGAGACCCGCCAGAAGTTCCGCAAGATGCTGCGCGAGGGCACCCTCGCCGAACGCGAGATCGAGGTCGAGCTGAGCGGCGGCGGGTCGCAGGGCATGCCGACCTTCGAGATCCCGGGGATGCCGGGCGCCCAGATGGGGATGGTCGACCTCGGCGAGGTGTTCGGCAAGGCGTTCGGCGGCCAGAAGCGCAAGCGCCGGATGTCGGTCTCCGATTCCTACGACCTGTTGGTCAAGGAGGAGGCCGACAAGCTGCTGGACCAGGAG
>CAYNFA010000007.1:0-21187 GCA_964396345.1 uncultured Thalassobaculum sp. | reverse complement strand
CGGTCGGTGATCTCGGTCAGCGACGCGGTGGTGTCGAGATGGGCCTTCAGCCAGCTCAGCGTGAACTTCATGGCTCAGAGCCCTCCGGCCACGGTCGGCTGGGCGATCGGCACGAAGCCGTAATGGCGCAGCCAGCGCAGGTCGCTGTCGTAGAACGGCCGCAGGTCCGGGATGCCGTATTTCAGCATGGCGATGCGCTCGATCCCCATGCCGAAGGCGAAGCCCTGGTACTCGGTCGGGTCGATTCCGGCGTTCGCCAGCACCCGCGGGTTGACCATGCCGGAGCCGAGGATCTCCAGCCAGTCGCCGCCGGCGCCGATGGTCAGCCCGCCGCCCTTGCGCGAGCAGCCGATGTCGACCTCGGCCGAGGGCTCGGTGAACGGGAAGTAGGACGGCCGGAACCGCACCGGCAGGTCGTCGATGCCGAAGAACGCCCGGCAGAAGTCGATCAGACAGCCCTTGAGGTGGCCCATGTGGGTCTTCTTGTCGACCACCAGCCCCTCGACCTGGTGGAACATCGGCGAGTGGGTGGCGTCGTGGTCGGAGCGGAAGGTGCGGCCGGGCACGATGATGCGGATCGGCGGCGTCACCTTCTCCATGGTGCGGATCTGCACCGGCGAGGTGTGGGTGCGCAGCACCTTGCGGCGGCCGTCGGCGCCGGGCTGCAGGTAGAAGGTGTCGTGCTCCTGCCGCGCCGGATGGTCCTCGGGGATGTTGAGGGCGGTGAAGTTGTAGTAGTCGCTCTCGATGTCGGGACCCTCGGCCACCGTGAAGCCCATCTCGCCGAAGATCGCGGTCAGCTCGTCGATGGTCTGGGTGATCGGGTGGATGCGGCCTCGCGCCTCGGCGCGGGCCGGTAGCGACACGTCGATCCGCTCGCGCGCCAGCCGGGCGTCCAAGGCGGCGTCGCTCAGCGAGGCTCGCCGTCTCTCCAGCGCGTCCGCCACCGCGTCCTTCACGGCGTTCAGGGCGAGTCCTGCCGCCTTGCGCGATTCCGGGTCGAGACCGCCCAGCGCCTTCATGCGCTCGGTGAGTCGGCCCTTCTTGCCGAGCGCGGCGATCCGCACCTGCTCCAGCGCGTCGGGGTCACCGGCCCGGTCGATCTCGGCCAGCAGTTCCGCGCGCAACGCGTCGACGTTATCCATGCGATCCCCGAAGTTCAGACTTCCCTTGTCGAGGGCGCCGTTTTAGCCGTTGGCGTCGCGATTTGCGAGCCTCGGTTGCCGGGGGCTCGACAGCTCTGCCCGCCGGACCGGTCGTCCGGCACACCGAGCGGGACGCTGGCCCCCTCTTGGCGCAGGGTCTGGTCCTCGACTCCGCTGGTCTCCGGCCAGCAACAGCGGTCCCGACGAGCGCAAGGCCTGAGCTGCAAGGCCGACAGATCGGCTTCCTGCGGCCGGCCGAGAGTGTCCGGGGAGGCCATCCAACGGGCGGAACGAACCGCGAGGCGGCGACCCGCTCCAGTCCGGGATCCGTACCAGTCGTTCACCGCCAGGACGGCGGGCTGCGTCGTCAGGCGGGCGATACGTTCGCCGTACCACGTCGGGTGGCGCGGCGCCTGCGTCAGCCGATGAACTTCGGCATCACCCAGCGCGGCAGCGCCAGGATCGCTTCGGGGAAGACAATAACGAAAAGCAGCACCCCGAGCATCGGCAGCAGGATGATGCAGACGTCCTTGAGCGCGTGCACCAGCTTGATCTGGCCGACCGATGCCGCGATCAGCAGGCAGAGCCCGTAGGGCGGGGTGATCAGCCCGAAGGCGAGCGACACCACGCCGATGATCGCGAAGTGGATCGGGTGGATGCCGGCGGCCTCGGCGACCGGCAGCAGGACCGTGCCGAGGATGATGATCGCCGGGATGGCGTCGATGAACATGCCGACGATCAGGAACGCGGCGGCGATCAGCAGCCCGGTCTCGATCGGCCCGCTGCCCCAGGTCGCCATGACCGCGACCAGCGATTTCGGGATCTGGAAGAACGCCAGGATCCAGCCGAAGGCCGAGGCGGTACCAATGCAGAACAGCGCGATCGCTGCGAACCGGGCGCTGTCGTAGAGCACGATCGGCAGAGTGCGGAGGGTCACCGTGCGATACACGAACAGCCCGAGCGTCAGGGCGTACAGCACCGCCACCACCGACGCCTCGGTCGGGGTGAAGAATCCGCCGACGATGCCGCCGACGATGATCAGCGGCGTCATCATGGGCAGCGCCGCGCTGGCCAACGCCCGTCCGAGTTCCGGCGCGGTGGAGCGGGCGTAGACCGGGTAGCCGCGCCGGATAGCGTAGACGTAGACCAAAGCCATCAGCGACAGCCCGATCAGCAGGCCCGGCAGCACGCCGGCCAGGAACAGCCCGCCGATCGACACCGACATGAGGCCGCCCCACACCACCATCAGGATGCTGGGCGGGATGATCACGCCCATCACCGACGAGCAGGCGGTGATCGCCACCGAGAAGCTGGAATCGTAGCCCTGCTTCTTCATCTGCGGGATCAGCAGCGAGCCGATGCCGGCGGCGTCGGCCGTCGACGAGCCGGAGATGCCGGCGAACAGCATCGACACCATGACGTTGATGTGGCCGAGGCCGCCCGGCAGGTGGCCGACCAGGGCTTTCGACAGCTCGACCAGGCGCTGGGTGATGCCGGCCGAGTTCATCAAATTGGCGGCCAGCAGGAAGAACGGCACCGCCAGCAGGATGAAGGAGTTGTAGGAGACGAACATCTGGTCGAACAGCAGGGTCGGCGACAGCCGGTCCGACAGGAAGAAGACCGGAACGCAGGCGAGGCCGAGGGCGAACGCCACCGGGACCCGCAGGATCACCAGCAGGGCGAAGCCCCCGAACAGGATGGCGGCGACCTCACCCGGCGACATCGGAATTCCCCCGCGTGTCGGTGCCTTTGATCTTGGCGATGTCGATCGCGATCTTCTCGATCAGGAACAACGTCCAGACCACCCCCGCGAGCGGCCAGGCGGCGTAGATCGCGATCATCGGCAGCTCGAAGATCTCCGAGCTTTGCATCAGCCCCTCGTCGGCGAACTGCTTGCCGTACCAGATGAAGCACAGCGCCAGCGCCGCCATGATCAGGTGCACCACCAGCTTGGCCCAGCCCTCGCCGGCGGCGGTCTTGGGGTGAGGCAGCACGTCGACGTCGAAGTGGGTGTCGTCGCGCACCGCGATCATGGCGCCCAGCATGATGATCCAGATGAAGCAGAACCGCGCGATCTCCTCGGTCCAGATGTAGCGCGGGATGAAGTCGACGTAGCGGGCCAGGATCTGCATGGTCACCGGAACGATGAGCACCGCGATCAGAGCGGTGATCGCGATCCGCAGCGCACGGTCGATAGGGTCGAGGATCCTGGTGAGGAGCGGGGTCATCGCGGCTGGACCGTCCGGTTGGGTCAGGGCGGGCATGCAGCTGTCATCGCCAAGGCCGGCGCCCCGGACCCATGGCGGCCCGCCTGGCGCCCGGACGGCCGCACCGAGGTGCGGCCGTCCGGTACGACGACAGGGACAGAGGTGGCGGTCGGGCTACTTGATGCTGTTGATCTTCTCGAGCACCGCGGTCGCGCCGAGTTCCTCGGCGTAGGACTTCTTCACCGGCTCCGACAGTTCCAGCAGCTTGGCGCGGTCGGCGAACTTGTGGGTCTTCAGCAGGCCGTCGCTCTCCATCTTGGCGAGCTTGGCCGAGTCCTCGCCGGACTCGATGTCGCGGCCGTGCTTACCGCCTTCCTTGCCGCCCTTCATGATGCACTCCTGCAGATCGGCGGGCAGCTTGCGGAAGGTCTTGCCGCTGAACCCGATCGGCCGGACGGTGATGGCGTGCTGGGTCAGCGAGATCTCCGGCCCGACCTCGTAGAACTTCATCTGCTCGATGCCGGCCGCCTCGTTCTCGGCGGCGGCGATCACGCCGGTCTGGATGGCGTTGTAGACCTCGGAATAGGCGATGACGGTCGGGGCCGCGGTGATCGCCTGGAAGATCTGGGTCTGGATCGGCGCGCCCATGACGCGGATCGGCAGGCCCTTCAGGTCCTCCATGTTCTCGACCGGCTTGTTGACGATCAGGTTGCGGGTACCGCCGCCGGCGTAGCCGATCAGGATGACGTCGGCCTTCTTCTTGACGTCCTCGGCGATCGGATCCAGCCCGCCCTGGTCGAGCACCTTGTTCCAATGCTCCAGATCGCGGAACAGGAACGGCATGTCCATCAGCGGCGCCATCTTCGAGTAGGTCGACATGTGCGACGGCGAGACGATCGCGTAGTCGACGGAGACGCCCTTGCTCATGAAGTTGAAGTAGTCCTTCTCGAGGCCGAGCTCGCTGTTGCGATGCAGCACGAATTTGATCGGCTTCTTGTAGCAGGCCGCGGTGACTTCCTCGAACTTCAGCAGCGCCTTGTTGAAGGCGTGGTTGTCGTTGAACTGCACGGCGCCATGCAGCTCGACCTCCTGGGCGCCGGCGGCACCGGCCGAGACGCTCAGCAGGCCGGCAACGGCGAGGGCCCCGGCGAGGCGGATCGGGTGGGTCATGTCTCACTCCCTTGTGGCACACTTGGTCGTCCGCCAATCTCCGATCGGGCCGGCGGTTTACAGGCCGGAGTCGCTCCGGCAGGCTCAGCGTAGGCCGTTACAATGTCAGCTGGCAATATGATGACTTGGACGGTTGCGCTGGGCTGCTGCCGGCGGTGGCGCGCGGTCGCGCCGCGGCGAAGCGAGTAAGCGACAACTTGCCGAACGCAACCTGGAGATCATCTCGGAGGCGGCCCGTCGCCTTCCGCAATCCCTCAAGGTTAGCAAGCCCGGGATCGAGTTTCGCGCGATTGCCGGGATCGGCAATGTGCTGCGACACGATTACCACAGGTCGTTGCCGACGGTGCTCTGGGAGACGTGCAAGCGGGATCTTGAGCCGTTGAAGGCCGCCGTCGAGCGCATCAGCCGGCCGGCGAAGGCCCAAAGCGAAACGGCCGGTCTTTCGACCGGCCGTTCGGGTATCCGTAGTGATCGTCCAGGATCAGGCCGGCAGGGCGGCCTGGGCCTGGTCGACGATCTGCTTGAAGGCGTCGGGCTCGCGGATCGCGAGGTCCGAGAGCACCTTGCGGTCGAGCTCGATGCCCGCCAGCTTCAAGCCGTTCATGAAAACTGAGTAGGTCATGCCGTACTGCCGCACGCCCGCGTTGATGCGCTGGATCCACAGCGCGCGGAACTCGCGCTTGCGGTTCTTGCGGTCGCGGTAGGCGTACTGCTGGGCCTTCTCGACCGCCTGGACGGCAACCCGGAAGACGTTCTTGCGGCGGCCGTAATAGCCGGCCGCCTTGTCGATGACCTTCTTGTGACGGGCGTGGGCCGTCACGCCCCGCTTGACGCGTGCCATGGATCAGCCTCCTCAGCCGTACGGCATGAACTGCTTGACGATGCCGGCATCGGCGGCCGACAGGATCATGGTCCCGCGGGCCTGGCGCTTCATCTTCACGCTCTTGGCGCTGAGCTGGTGACGCTTGTAGGCCACGTTCGCCCGGACCTTGCCGGTGCCCGTGAGCCTGAAGCGCTTCTTCACGCTGCTCTTGGTCTTCATCTTGGGCATTTCGTCGCTCCTGTGTTGTCGTATCGACACGGCACCGGCCAGGCAGCCCTTTTGGCCTGGACGCGGCGCTCCGTCCCGCACCCGGGGGTGGCGAGAGGAAGGGCGGGATATACAGAAACCACCCTGCCGGCGCAAGCGGCTCCGGCGGCGGCCGGGCAGGCGCTTGCCGGCCGGTCGCCGACCGGCCTAGGCTCGGCGGCGAGCGCCCGGCGTCCAGGCGGGCCGCCGATCGAGGAGACGCCGATGACCAGCGACACCCCCCCCTCTGCCGGCTGGCGGCCCTATCCGCGCTACCCCGACCCGGCGATCGAATCCCTCGACCCGCGCTTCGACCGGTACCGGATCTTCAGCGCCGCGGTGGAGCGGCTGCACACCGGCTGCCGCTGGGCCGAAGGTCCGGTCTGGTTCGGCGACGGCCGCTACCTGCTGTGGAGCGACATCCCGAACAACCGGATGCTGAAGTGGGAGGAGGAGACCGGCGCCGTCAGCGTGTACCGGCATTCGACCGACTTCCCGAACGGCAACACCCGCGACCGCCAGGGCCGACTGGTCACCTGCGAGCACGGCGGGCGTCGGGTGACCCAAACCGAGTACGACGGATCGATCAGCGTCCTGGCCGACGCCTGGCAGGGCAGGCGCCTGAACTCGCCGAACGACGTGGTGGTGAAGTCGGACGGCTCGATCTGGTTCACCGACCCGGTGTTCGGGCTGCTCGGCAACTACGAGGGCACCAAGGCGGCGTCCGAGACCGGCCAGGCGGTCTACCGCATCGACGGCGGGACCGGCGAACTCAGCCTGCTGGCCGACGATGTGCTGGGGCCGAACGGGCTGTGCTTCTCGCCCGACGAGACCATCCTGTATCTGGTCGAGTCGCGCGGACAGCCGCACCGCAAGATCCTGGCCTACGACGTGGTCGACGGCGGGCGGACGATCGCCAACAAGCGGGTGCTGATCGACGCCGGGCCCGGCGGCACGCCCGACGGCATGCGCTGCGACGTCGACGGCAACCTCTGGTGCGGCTGGGGCATGGGGACCGAGGCGCTGGACGGCGTGCTGGTGTTCGCGCCCGACGGCACCAAGATCGGCCGGATCGCGCTGCCCGAGCGCTGCGCCAACGTCTGTTTCGGCGGCGCCAGGCGCAACCGGCTGTTCATGGCGGCCAGCCAGTCGCTGTACGCCGTCTACGTCAACACCCAGGGAGCGCCGGGCGGCTGACCCGGCGTCCGCTGGCGCTGAGCAGGGCCCGGCCGGCCGGCGTCGCCGCCACCAGCGTGCCGCCGGGGCCGGGCCGGCGCGTCACCAGCCCACGGTCGACCGCGTCCTCCCAGACCGGCAGGCGCGGGCAGGAGGTGCGCCAGGCGTCCATCACCTCGGCGTAGGGCCGCGGCTCGGCGGCGACCCAGGCCACCAGGTCCAGGATCAGCGGTTCGTGGATCAGCGGTTCGGGGGTCTCGGGCATGCGGGCATCCTCCCTCGCGGCGGGCTCGGCGGCTATGCGGCTATGTCGTGACCATCAGATACGATCCCTGGAGCACGTAGAAGCCGGACACCGCGGTGATCAGGTGACCGGCCCAGCGCCGGTACTGGGTGTCGCTCATCGCCTCCAGCACCTTCTTCGACAGCAGCGTGCCGAGCATGGCCGAGAGGATCGCGACCGCGGCGATCCAGGGCTCGACCGTGCCGACCTGGTCGACCAGGGCGCCGAAATACAGCAGCTTGGCGCCGTGGCCGACGATCTGGCACATGCCCTTGGTGGCCACGATCTGGCGTCGGTCGAGCTTGCCCGACAGAAAGAACTGGTCGAGCAGCGGTCCGGCCACGCCGGTCAGCAGCAGCAGGCTCATGCACACCCCGCCGATGGCGACGCCGTGCGGGTCCTTCTCGGGCGTCGGGCGCACGGTCGCCGGCACCAGCCGGGCGAGGAACGGCGTCACCCCGAGGAACAGCAGCGCCATTGGCTGGCTCGGCACGAACAGCCACACCGACCAGGCGGCGAGCGCGATCCCGCAGCCCAGAACGTAGGCCGCCACCACCCGCCAGCGCACGTGCCGCCACCACAGCACCGCCCGCCAGCCGTTCGAGGCCATCTGGGTCACCCCGTGCAGGGCCATGGCGGCCGGAACCGGCAGGACCGCCAGCAGCACGCCGATCAGGATCATGCCGCCGGCCATCCCGAAGATGCCGGACAGGAACGAGGTCGCCACGATCACGGAACACAGGCCCAGGACGAGCAGCGGCGACATGGTGGATTCTCCCTTGCGGCAATGACTTCTGCGCCGATTGAGGCGACCGGGCAAACGGAGTTATGTTCGGCTCGGCATCAACTTTCCTGAGGGTGGGATGCGTCGGCTGCCGTTCCTGAACGGGGTAAGGGCGTTCGAGGCGGCGGCCCGCGGCGGCAGCTTCGCGCGCGCCGCCGAGGAACTGCGCGTCTCGCCCGCCGCGGTCAGCCGTCTGGTCCGGCTGCTGGAGCAGCGTCTCGGCATCGCCCTGTTCGAGCGCGGCGCCAACCGCCTGGCGCTCACCGCCGCCGGCCGGGCCTATCAGGCCGGACTCACCCGGATCCTCGACGCGCTGGCGGACCTGACCGACCAGGTAACCGCCGCCGCCCGCCGCCAGGTGCTGACGGTCGGGGTCGGCCCGACCTTCGCCATCCGCTGGCTGATCCCTAGGCTGGCGGGCTTCCGGGCGCTGGCGCCCGAAATCGACGTCCGCATCACCTCCGGCGGGCAGGCGACGCCGTTCGATCCCGACTGGAGCTGCGGCATCACCCTCGGCGACGGCGACTGGCCCGGCCTGGTGGCCGAGCCGCTGTTCGCGGCCGACCTGTTGCCGGTCTGCGCGCCAGCGCTGGCGCCCGCCCTCGCTACTCCGGGCGACCTCGACGCCGCGACGCTGCTGCGGGTGGCGCACGCCCCCGACGACTGGCCGCGCTGGCTGCGGGCCGCTGGGCTGCCCGGCGTGACGGCGGCGGGACCGGAGCTCGAGTACTACGGCCAAGCCCTTCAGGCGGCGATCGACGGCGTCGGGATCGCCATGGGGATCCGACCCTACGTCGACGACGACCTGGCGGCCGGACGGCTGGTGGCGCCGTTCGGCATCACCGTCTCCAAGGGCAAGCGCTGGTACCTCGTCCACCGCCTGGCCCGCGCCGAAGAGCCGGCGTTCGCCGCCTTCCGCGCGTGGCTGACCGAGCGCGCCGCCCTCACGCCGTCCGCAACCCCCAGCGCAGGTACGGCAGCCGCGCGCCCTGCACCCGCGCGGTGACCAGGCGTTGGACATAGCCGCCTCGGCCGGCCTCGTGCACCAGCTCCTTTACCGGCGGGGCGGCGTCGCCGACGGCGAACGCCTCCTCCAGCGCCCTGCCCGGCATCAGCGGGTGCGGCGGCAGGCCGAGCGCGCGAAGCACGGTCGGCGCCAGGTCGACATGGGCGGTCGGGGTCGCCACCGACACGCCGCTGCGGAACAGGTCGCCGCCGAGAAACAGGCAGTGGTTCAACTCGGCCTTGGCGAGGCCGCCGTGCATGCCGCCGCCGATCGGGATGTCCGGGTTGTCGGCGAGCGCCACCCCGGGCAGGCCGTCGGCCGAGTCGTCGTCGCGGGCGCGCAGCGTGAACAGCACGTCGCCGGCGCGCGGGTGCGCGACGTTGGCGGCGGCGAGCGGCAGCACGCCGAGCTTCTCCGGGTCGGCGGCGCGCGCCAGGATCGGCCCCGACCACTCGGCGCCCTGCAGCACCCGCACCAGCCGATCGATCAGCGCCGGGTCGTGGTCGCGCACCGCGACATGGGCCGAGTAGCCCGGCTTGAGCGCGTAGTCGACGTCGGGCCCGAGCGCCTTGCCGACCGCCAGCCCGGCCTTGGCCAGCTCGGCCGCCACGTCGACCTGACCCTCGACCGTGACGTGGCCGTGATCCGACATGGCGACGATGTTCCAGCCGGCGGCGCGCCCCTCGGCCCGCCACCAGTCCAGGATGCGCGCGAACGCGGCGTCGACGCCGCCGATCGCGGAGTCGGCGACGCCGCTGGCGACGCCGCGGTAGTGATAGGAGATGTCGGGCTCGTTCAACCACAGGACTGCGACGTCGGGCCGGTGCACCGGGATGGTGTGCTCGAGCAGGGCGGTGACCGCCCAGTCGGCGACCGCGGTGTTCGGGAATTCCTGCTCCGGCGGCTGGCCGAAGCGGGCGGCAACGGCGCGGAAATCGGCGGCCGGGGTCGACACCGCGTCGCCCCAGATCGACAGCACCGGCTGGCCGAGTTCGGCGGCGCGGCCGGCCAGCAGTCTCGCGTTGCCGATCTTGCCGGTGGTCACGGCGGCGAATCGCTTGCCGGCGCCCCACAGGATCTCGCTCAGGTGGTGGGCGCCGATCAGCCGGCCGTAGACCTTCTCCGCCGCCGCCATGCGCGGCGTGTCGGAGGTGTCCATGGCGGAGTCGAACCCGAGGCGACGGTCGTAGAAGGCGTTGGCCATCACGCCGTGCCCGGTCGGCGGATGGCCGGTCATGACGGTCGTCACCTGCACCCGGGTCTCGCTCGGGAACGCCGACGCGGTGTTCGGCAGCGTCACCCCGGCGGCGGCGAACCCGGCGATGGTGGGCGCGCGGTTCGGCGTGACGTGGTCGAGCCGCAGGCCGTCGAACACGACGACCAGGACCTTCGGCGACGGCATGGGTTCCTCCGGGAAGCGTGCGGACGGCGGGAGGATAGGCGCCGTCCGGACCCGGCGGAAGGGAAGCTTGCGTGACGGCGGTGTGACGGCGGTTACCGCCGCAGTTCCATCCGTCTGACCGCCCCGGTCGCGAAGGCCTCCGGGGTCAGCGGCACCCGGATCATCCGGCCGTCGCGCCACAGAGGAACGTGGTCGAGGAAGCTTGCCGAGTTGAACCAGCCGTCCTGGCCGCCGAGCAGCAAGAACCAGTTGGCGTCGGGATCGGCGAGGTCGGAGAGGTGGCGGGCCTGGCTGCCGAAGCGGGTGGCGTGGCGCTTGGTCGTCAAATCGTGCGCGGTCTTCATGAGCGTGGCGCTGGAGCCGCCGACCGGGAAATCGGCGAACGCGTAGCGCCCACCGAGCACCGGGACCATGGCGAGCGGGTGGCGCAGCACCATCCGGTGCATGTCGCCCCAGGAACCATACCGGCCGAACGGCTCCCGCGCGCCCTCGATCCCGACCACCAGGGCGGCGTCGACGCGCTCCGGATCGGCCGCCTCGACGGCGTCGGCCAGCAGGTCGAAGAGGCGCCCGGCGCCCTCCAGCGGCCGGCGCTCGCCGGGCTCCATGAAGGCGTTCGCGAAGCCGGCGACGGTCAGCTCGAAGGCCAGCGCGTCCCGGCTGTCGGCCTCGTAGCGGCCGTCCCAGGCGGCGATCCCGGCGCCGACCGGATCGCCCGGATGGCTGATCGCCAGGCGCGTCGCGAACAGTCGGGCCAGCCGGTGGGCCGACGCCATGTAGGTGTCGCGCTGCAGCTCCAGCAGGAGTTCGGGCGTGACCGCCTCGGCGGCCGAGAGGGCGTCGTTCATCCGCTCGATCCGGTCGTCGCCGGCGAAGTAGAAGCTGACCGGGAGGCTGGTGTCGGCGGGCTTGTTGTTGGCCGATGCCAGGTGGCCGGACGCCGGGTTCAGGACGTGCGGCAGGTCGAGCGTGCCGACGGTGGTATCCCACGCCGCCCGGTCGGCGAGCGGGCGCACCGGATCCGGGATCGGCCCCGGGTCGCGGACCGGCAGACGGACCGCCATCACCTGCCCGATGTTGCCCTCGACGTCGGCGTACAGGAAGTTCTGCCCCGACACCGACCAGCCCTCGAAGGCCGCCCGGAAGCCCTCGAAGTCGCCGGCGCGGTTGACCTTCAGCATGGCGGTCAACTCGTCGGACGGGCGGTGGCCCATCCAGGTGAGCGCCACGGTGCCCGCGACCGGCACCGGCGGCGCGTCGGACACGATCGGCCCGGCCGGCGTGTCGCGCACGGTGACGTCGACGCTCGGCCACCACCGCACCCGCAGCCGCTCGGTGCGCTCGACGATAGCGTCTGGCGGCAGGCCGGAGACGTCGAACAGGTCGCTCGACCAGGCCCGCATGTTGTTGCCGCCCCAGGCGATCCGCTGGTTCCGGCCGAGCGCCACGAACGGCACGCCCGGGATCATCAGCCCGACCGCGTGGATCCCGGGCGACTTCATCCCGGCGATCAGCCAGAGGTTCGGCAGGTTCACCCCGAGGTGCGGGTCGTTGGCCATCAGCGCGCCGCCGGTGGCGCTGCGGGTGGCCGACACCGCGATCGAGTTGCTGCCGGCCTTGCCGGTGCCGGTCAGGATCTCGGCGAGGATGCCGGTGGAGCCCCCGGCCCAAGCGAAACTGGGCAGGGAATCGACGCCGACCGTCTGCAGCCTGGCCCAGAGTTCCGCGAATCCCGGCTGGTCCCGCTCTCTGAGGAGCCCGAACCAGGCGATCCAGGAGACGTCGACCGAGGCCAGCCGACCGAGGGTGAGGACGTCGGTGGCGGTCCAAGGCTCTGGCTCGATGCCGTAGATCCGGAACTCGTGCGGCAGCCGCCCGCGGGCGGCGGCGTGGCCGGCGTAGGCGTTGATGCCGGCCACGAACCGGTCGAGCCAGCGGCGGCTGTCGGCCGGCATCGCCGCCAGCGTCGCCGGCACCGCCTTGCCGAGGTCGAGGATGCGCAGCGCGTGGTCGATCTCGACCGCCAGCGGCCCGGCGATCTCCGCGGTGCGGCCCTGGCTGACCCGCCGCAGCGTCTCCATCTGCCCGAGGCGAAGATGAGCGTGCGCCAGGCCGAGCGCGTAGGCGAGGTCGCCGTCGCTGGCGGCCTCGATGAACGGGATCTGGTGGGTGTCCCAGTGGATGGCGACGGGCCCCTCGAGATCCAGGCCAGCCGTCGGAAAGTCGGACAGCCGGGTTTCCAGCGTCGCCGATTCGGGCAGGGGAGCCAGCACTGAGCAGCCGCCGAGCAGGCCCCCGAGCAGGGTCACCGCGACGACCGTTGCGGTCCCCAGGAGGCCGCGGGGGGATGGCGAGCGGTTGGTCGTCGGACGGGCCATCGGCGGTCGGGCTGCTCCGGGCTTGACGGGCGGCGGCCCGATCCGTGTGATATTGGCGCCATCGTTGCCAAGTCCACTCCCCGCCCATGTCCAGCCGCCGAGGAACAGCATCATCGTGACCAGCTTGCGCGTGGCCGTCGACATCGGCGGAACCTTCACCGATCTCCAGATCCTGGATGAATCGACCGGAATCGCTCACGCGCACAAGGTGCCCACCACCCCCGCCGATCCGTCGGAGGGGTTGATCACCGGCATCCTCGAGGCGTGTGCGGCGCTCGGCGTCGGGCCCGACCGCATCAGGGCGATCCTGCACGGGACCACCATCGCCACCAACGCGGTGCTGCAGCGCCGGCTGCCGGAGGGCGCGGTGATCACCACCGCCGGTTTCACCGACGTGCTGGAGATCGGCCGCCACGTCCGCCGGCAGGTCTACGCCAACCGGGCCGAGCAGCGCGCGCTGCTGGTGCCGCGCTCGCGGCGCTTCGGGGTGATCGAGCGGGTGCGGGCCGACGGCGCGGTCGAGACGCCGCTCGACGAAGCGTCGGTGCGCGAGGCCGCCGAGCGGGTAAGGGCGAGCGGCGCGACGGCGGTCGCCATCGCCTTCCTGCACGCCTACGCCAACCCCGATCACGAGCGCCGCGCCGCCGAGATCGTGCAGGAGATCCTGCCCGACGCCTTCGTGTCCTGCAGCCACAGCGTCAGCCCCGAGATCCGCGAGTTCGAGCGCACCTCGACCACGGTGCTGAACGCCCTGCTGATGCCGGTGGTGAAGACCTACCTGTCGCGCCTCAAGGGCCGGCTTGCCGATTCCGGGATTTCCGCCCCGGTCTACCTGGTGCAGTCGAACGGCGGCGTCACCACGCCCGAGATCGCCGGCGAGCAGCCGGCCCGGTTGCTGCTGTCGGGCCCGTCCGGCGGGGCGCGCGCCGCCGAGGTGCTGGCGGCCGAGCTGGCGGAGCCGAACCTGGTCGCGGTCGACATGGGCGGCACCTCCTACGACGTCTCGATCGTCCACGACGGCGCCGTCCGCCTTGTGACGCAGGGCGAGGTCGACGGCCTGCCGGTCCGGCTGCCGATGATCGAGATCCGCACCATCGGCGCCGGCGGCGGGTCGATCGCCAAGGTCGACGAGACCGGCCGGCTGCACGTCGGCCCCGACAGCGCCGGCGCCACCCCGGGTCCGGTGTGCTACCGGCGCGGCGGCGAGGAGCCGACGGTCACCGACGCCAATCTGGCACTGGGGCGGATCGACCCCGGCTATTTCCTCGGCGGCGCCATGGACCTCGACGACGACGGCGCCAGGCGGGCGCTCATCGACCGGGTGGCCACACCGCTCGGCCTGGAGGCGGGTGCGGCGTCCGAGGGCGTGGTCGCGGTGGCGACGGCGCGGATGGCGGCGGCGATCCGTCTCAGCCTGTTCGAGAAGGGTCTCGACCCGAAGGATTTCGCGCTGATCTCGTTCGGCGGCGCCGGCGGGCTGCACGCCTGCGACACGGCCGCCGAGATCGGCGCCTCGCGGGTGGTGTTCCCGCGCGACCCGGGAACCCTCAGCGCCTGGGGCATGCTGTTCGGCGACGTGGTCCACGATCTCGCCCGCTCACGCCTGATGCGGGCCGACGCGGCGGCGGTTCCGGGACTGCGGACGGTGGTGGCCGATCTGCACGACGAGGCCGAGGCGCTGCTGGCGCGCGACGGCATCCCCGAGGCCGACCGCGCGCATCCGGTGACGCTGGACTTCCGCTATCCAGGGCAGGCCTACGAGATCGGCGTGCCGCTGCCGACCGGACCGGCCATGCCGGAGGCGCTCGACCAGGCGGTGGCGGCGTTCCACGACGCCCACGAACGCCAGTACGCGCACGCCGAGCGGCACGTCGTGCCGGAGGTGGTGACGGTGCGAATGGCGGCGACCGGCCGGCTGACCCGGCCCGGCGCGCGGCCGTTCGAGGCGGCGTCCGGCGGTCGTCCGAAGGGGACCCGCCCGATCCGGATTGTCGGCGCCGAGCGCGAGGCGGCGGTCTGGGATCGCTCGGCGATGGGCGCCGGCGTCGAAATCGACGGGCCCGCGATCGTCGAGGAGCCGCACTCGACCCTGCTGCTGCCGCCCGGATGGCGGCTGACCGTGCACCCGACCGGGGCGCTGATCGCGACCCGCATCGCCAAGGAGGCCTGACCGATGGACGAACTCGACCCGATCCAGGTGGAGATCATCCGCAACGCCCTGGTGGCGGCCGCCGAGGAGATGAGCGTGACGGTCTGGCGCACCAGCCGCAGCGCGGTGGTGCGCGAGATCCTCGACTACTCGATCTCGGTGTTCGACGCCCACGGCCGCAGCACGGCGCAGTCGGCGGCGATGCCGGTGCACCTGAACTCGATGCCGGCCTGCCTCGACGAGATCCTCGCCAACCACATCCCGATCGAGGAGTGGAACGAGGGCGACATCATCATCACCAACGACCCCTACGCCGGCGGCCAGCACCTGCCGGACATCCAGACCTTCAAGCCGGTGTTCCTGGACGGCCAGCGCATCGCCATCGCCGGCATCCTGGTGCACCACCTGGACGTCGGTGGCGGCGCCGCCGGGTCCTATGACGCCAGCGCCACCGAGATCTACCAGGAGGGCTTCCGGATGCCGCCGTTGAAGCTCGCCGAGGGCGGCAGGCGCAACGAGGCGGTGATCAAGCTGCTGCTGCGCAACAGCCGGGAGCCGGTGAACGTCGGCGGCGACTTCGCCTCGCAACTGGCGGCCCTCGACACCGGCGTTGCCAACCTGCAGCGCATCGGCCGACGCTACGGCCCGGCTACCCTGGCGGCCGCCGCCGAGCGCATCCAGGCGCAGTCCGAGGCCGCCATGCGGGCCGCCATCGCCCGCATCCCGGACGGCACCTACCACTTCGAGGATTTCGTCGACGACGACGGCATCGAGCGGGACCGGCCGTTGCGGATCCGGGTCGCCCTCACTGTGGCCGGCGATGCCGTCACCGTCGACCTCGACGGCTCGTCGCCGCAGGCGGTGGGGCCGGTGAACTGCACGCTGAACATGACGCGCTCGGCGGTGATCTGCGGCGTGATGATGGCGCTCGGGGCCGACGTGCCGGCCAACGCCGGCTGCTACCGCCCGGTGACCGTGAAGGCGCCGGAGGGGCTGGTGGTCAACGCCCGCTCGCCGGCTCCGGTCGCCAACCGCATGGCGACCGGCCACCGGATCGTCACGACCGTGCTCGGCGCCTTCGCCGAGGCCATGCCGGGGCAGGTGCCGGCGGCGTATTACGGGGTCAGCTACGCCTACGCCCTGAACTGTTTCATGGCCGACGGCACCCGGCGGGTCTATTTCGACCTGGAATGCGGCGGCTGGGGTGCCCACCCCGAGGAGGACGGCGCCAGCGCGTTCTCCTGCGGGTTCCACAACATCGCCAACGCGCCCGTGGAGATGCTGGAGAACACCCTGCCGGTGACCTTCACCGCGTCCGCGCAGGCGCCCGGCACCGGCGGCCGCGGCCGCACCCGCGGTGGCCTCGGATTGTCGCGGGCGTTCCGCCTGGACGCGCCGGAGGGCGCGTTCGCCGCCAATCTGGAGCGCTTCAAGTTCGCGCCCTACGGCCTCGCCGGCGGCGAGGCCGGGCAACCCGGGCGGCTGACCATCACCCGCGCGGGGTCGTCGGTGGCCGAGGACCTGCCGTCGAAGGTGTCGGGCCTGAAGGTGGCGCGCGGCGACGTGCTGCGGCTCCAGACCGCCGGCGGCGGCGGCTATGGGAATCCGTCCGAGCGTTCGCGCGCGGCCATCGAGCGGGATCGCGTCGAGGGCTACGCGGAGGCCAAGGCCTGATACTTCGCCGCGCGCCGGGGAGTCCGAAACGGGCGACTACGAGGCGTGACCGGGCTGCGGGGCCGGCTTCGGCATCTGCGCGAGGTGGGTGTCTGCCCAACCCTCGCCGACGGACACGATGCAACTCGCCCCGCCGGGAACGGTCACCGCGATGGTCCAGGTGCCGGTCTCCGAGGTAAACACCTGGATCAGGTTGCCACTGGCATCAACACCCTCGCCGGTCACCGCCTCGCCGAATTGTCGGCCCAGCGTCTCGGCGAGCGTTTTTTGCGGCGCGCACGAGCCCGGGTGGGGGGACTGGGCGCTGACGTTCGGCGACGCGGCTGTGACCCCGAGACCGATCGCGCCGAGGACGGCCGCCGTCGCCGCGATGCGTTTGCCGTATCCTGCCATGACTCGTCATCCTTTCCGGAACCGACCTGCGATTCCATGCCACGACGGCTATGACGTCGCGGTTATCGCGGCAGCGGGGAACGCCCAGGCTATCGCCGCGCGGGCGGCACGAATGTGTCGTTCGAAATACCCGAAGCCAATACGACGAGCCGAATGTGGCGCTTACTCGGCGAATACTTGCTTTGTCCCCTCAAGTTCGTCAGGCATTGAGGGTTGATCGCCTGTAGTAATCAGCCTGCCAACTTCGGAACACTGAAATGGTTGCAGCCACCTACGCCAGGAGCGCCTCACGGCAGCCCGACTCGCGACCGTTGCGACCGGCGGCTCCGCATGCTTGGCTCTGCTCGCACCACAGGAGACAGCGCCCATGTTCCGCCCGAATCACCTCAAGACCATCATCGCCGCCGGCGAGCCCGCCCTCGGCGTCTGGCTGCAACTCGGCGAGCCGTCGGTCGCCGAGATCGCCAGCCTCGCCGGCTACGATTTCCTGATCCTCGACAACGAACACGGCCCGGCCTCGATCGAGGCCACCGTGCACTCGATGCGCGCCGCGCAGGCCGGCCGGTCGACCGTGATGGTCCGGGTGCCGGGCCAGGATCCCGACTACCTCAAGCGGATCCTGGACGCCGGCGCCGAGGCGATCATGGTGCCGATGGTCGAGACCGCCGAGCAGGCGCGCGCCGTGGTGGCCGCCTGCAAGTACCCACCGACCGGCCGGCGCGGCTATTCGGCCCCGACGGTCCGGGCGTCCGGCTACGGGGCCGATCCGAGCTACGCCGCCAACGCCAACGACACGCTGTTCATCTGCGTCCAGATCGAATCCGACACCGCGGTCGCGGAGGCCGGCGCGATCGCGGCGGTCGAGGGCGTCGACTTGGTGTTCATCGGGGTCGCCGACCTGTCCGGTTCGATCGGCCTGCTCGGGCAGCCGGGCCGGCCGGAAGTCGATGCCCAGATTCGCAAGGCCGAGGCGGCGGTGAAGGCCGCCGGCAAGCCGCTCGGCACGATCCCGCGGCCCGGCCACAGCGTCGTGGATCTCGCCGGCGAGGGCTACATGCTCCTGGCCGGGGTCGCCGATTCTGGAGCCTTGCGTGCGGCCTTCACCGCCGACGTGGCGGCCTTCGCCGGCGCCAAGAAGCGCGGCTGATGTCCGGCTGATGTCCGGCTGGCGTGACGGCGCCGGGCGCCGTCACGCCAGCGCCGACCGCACCAGGATCAGCGCGATCGCCGTCGGCACGGCGACCCGCAGCAGCCAGAGCCAGACCGTGCCGGCGCGGGTGCCGCCGAAATCGGCCTCGCGCAGCGCCACCGCGCGCTCGATCCGCCAGCCGACGAACAGCGCGATCGCCAGCCCGCCGACCGGCAGCAGCAGGTTGGAGACCGCCGCGTCGACGGCGTCGAGGATGCCGTGGCGGCCGATCCGGATGTGCGCCAGCAATCCGAAGCCGAGCGCCGACGGCAGGCCGAGCAGGAAGATGGCGCCGGTCGCCGCCACCGTCGCCGACCGGCGCGTGGCGCCCAGGCGGCGGATGGCGACCGCGACCGGCACCTCCAGCAGCGAGACCATCGAGGTCAGCGCCGCCGCCGTCAGCAGCAGGAAGAACAGGGTGCCGACGATCCGGCCGCCGGGCATCGCCAGGAAGATCTGCGGCAGGGTGATGAACGCCAGCTCCGGGCCGGCGGCCGGGTCCAGGCCGAAGGCGAACACCGCCGGGAAGATCGCCAGGCCGGCGACCACCGCGAATAGGGTGTCGCCGGCGACGATGGCGGCGGCCGAGGCCGGCAGCGCAAAGCCGCGCGGCAGGTAGCTGCCGTAGGTGGCAAACACCGCCATGCCGACGCCGAGCGAGAAGAACGACTGGCCGAGGGCGGCCGCGTAGACCGCCGGCCGGCCGAACGCCGACCAGTCGGGCGCCAGCAGGAAGCGGACGCCGCCGCCCGACCCCGGCAGCGATACCGCGTAGAGTGCGAGGCCGACGATGATCGCCGCCAGCGTCGGCATCAGCCAGCGGTTGACGCGCTCGATCCCGCCCTGGACACCGCCGGTGACCACCAGCGCGGCGGCGGCCAGCATCGCCGCCTGCCACAGCACCGGCTCGACGCCGCCGCCGATGAACGCCTGGAAGTAACCGCCATACCCGGCGGCCGCGGCGGTCCAGAGGGTGCCGGTGGCCGCCCCGATGCCATAGCCGAGCGCCCAGCCGGCGATCACGGCGTAGTAGCTGAGGATCAGCGCGGCGCCGACCACCGCCAGCCAGCCGGCGAGCCGCCAGCGCCCGGTATCGCCCGGGGCCGACCCCGAGAAGGCGGCAACGGCGTCGCCCTGGGCGCGCCGCCCCATCGACAGCTCGGCGATCACCAGCGGCAGCCCGATCAGCAGGATGAACGCCAGATAGACGACCAGGAAGACGCCGCCGCCGTTGTCGCCCGCGACATAGGCGAACCGCCAGATGTTGCCGAGGCCGACGGCCGAGCCGATGGTTGCCAGCACGAAGCCGGTCCGCGATCCCCACTGTTCGCGGGCGCTCATCGGCCCCCCGCGCGCGCCGGCCGGCGGCTCCAGCGGTCGAGCCAGCCGGCGGCGCCGGCGGCGAGCGCGTGCACCAGCCATCCGAGGCCGAGCCCGACGGCGCCCCAGCGCAGATCCAGGCTGAGGCTCGGGGTCCACTGCTGGTAGGCGCGTTCCAGGATCACCCGGTCGTGCGAGCGCGCCACCACCCACGGCCGCTTCCAGGGGCCGGCCTCGGCGAGGTCGCGCTCCAGCCTGTCGAGGATCGCCACCCGCTCGGCGAGGCGGTCCACGGCCTCGCCGGTCTTGCGAAAGGCGATGTCCTCGCTCGCGTTGAGGCGACGGCGGTAGTCGTCGAAGCCGAGGCCGGCGCTTTCCGCAGCGCGCTCGAAACTCGCGAGGGTGGCGCGCGCCTCGTCGAGCGCGCCGCCGAGGCGCTGGGTGTAGGCGTCGACGAACATGGGCACCTGCGAGCCGCCGATGGCGCCGCCGAGCACGAACACCAGGAACACGAGGTCGCGGATCATGCCCACCGGGTCAGCCCTCGCGCCCGAAGCCACGGAACGGCGTGTCCGGAGATCGCCTCAGCCAGTTGTCGGGGTGCCAGCGCGCGGCCCCGTCGACCATGTGCAGGGTGTAGGCCATGCGCGAGCGGGCGGACCGGTTCGGGGCGCTGCCGTGCGGCAAGGTGCCGTGCAGCACCACCAGGGTCCCCTTGCGGGCTGGCAGCGCCACGGCCGCCGTCTCGTCGAACGGCGACGGGTCGAGTGTCTCGGTCACCAGCGCGCCGTCCACCTCGCGGAAAACCTGGCGCAGCGCCCCGCGGTGACCGCCGGGAATGGCGAACAGGCAGCCATTGCCGGCGTCGGCGTCCTCGAGCGCCAGCCAGAAGCCGATCACGCTCGGCGGGTCGGTGAGCAGGAACGCCGCGTCCTGGTGGCAGACCACCGCGCCGCCGATCGCCGGCGGCTTCCAGATCACCATCGATTGCACCAGAAGCGGGTCGGCGAGGCCGAGACCATCGGCAAGCGCCGCCAGCGCCGGGCGGCGCGACACCTGGTCGAACACCGGGTCGAGGTCGTGCATGGCGTGGCCGAGCTTGTTGACCGCCTGATGCTTCGGCCGGACCAGCTGGCCGTGTGCGTCGATCGCGCCGTCCTCCAGGAACACCCGGATGCGGTCGCCGGACTCCCTGAAGTAGCGGTCGGCGGCGTGGAGCGGCGCGGTGGTCGAGAACACCGCCGCACCATCGGCGGGGTCCCAGGCGTCGACGATGGCGCGCGAGCGCTCGACCAGGGCGTCGCAGTCGGCGTGCGGCACGGCGTCCTCGATCACCAGCACGCCGTCGCGCCGCCACGCCGCCAGCATCGCCGGGGTCGGCGTCCCGTCCGGGGGCGCCGCGAAGCGCGGGACCCCAGTCACGCCGGGCCCTGCAACCGGCTGATGCCGTGCGGCCCCGGCGGCACCCCGAGGCCCTCGGCGAGGGTGGCGGCGACGTCGGCGAAGCCGATCCGGCCGAGGTCGCCGCGCGGCGCCGCCGGCCCGGCCAGCAGCACCGGCACCTGCTCGCGGGTGTGGTCGCTGCCCGGCCAGGTCGGGTCGTTGCCGTGGTCGGCGGTCAGGATCGCCAGGTCGCCGGGGCGCAGCCGCTCCAGGAATGTCGGCAGGCGGCGGTCGAACGCCTCCAACTCGGCGGCGTAGCCGGCGACGTTGCGCCGATGTCCCCACAGGCTGTCGAAATCGACGAAGTTGGCCACCACCAGGGCGCCGTCCGGAGCGCGGTCGGTCTGCTCCAGAACGGCGTCGAACACCGCGTCGTTGCCGCTCGCCTTCACCTCCGTG